>DATNQI010000019.1 GCA_036704125.1 Pantanalinema sp.
AAGGCCGACAACCTGGTGATTCAGGGCTGCACGATCGGCGAGATCCAGAACCACGGGATCACCAACCACCTGGCCTACCACCCGGCGGGGACCGAGCCCCGGCTCAAGAACCTCGTGATCAAGGACAACAAGGTCTACAACACCTGCCTGGAGAACCCCAAGAAGTCGGGCCAGGGGATCAGCGTCGCGGCGGACGGCTTTTTGGTCAGCGGCAACGAGGTGTGGGGCTGCAAGGACATCGGGATCGACATCTGGCTCGGGGCCACGCACGGGGAGGTGGTGGACAACTGGGTCCACGACAACGCCATGGGCATGTACGTGGACGGGGCGCGCTACGTCCGGATCCACCGCAACCGGATGAACGCGAACCGGCGCACGGGCCTGACGGTCTCCTCGGAGGACCCGGCCTTCACCACCCGCCACATCTGGATCTTCAACAACCTCTCCTACGATCACACCGCCGGCGACGGCATGTCGATGTGGGACAACTCGGGCATCGGGGCCACCGACGTGCTGTTCGCCAACAACACGCTGCTGAACAACCGCTCGACATTCACCTTCTTCGGAAGGGGCAACACGGCCGAGCTCATGAACAACCTGGGCTACGCGACCGGTCTTGCGACCTACGACGAGAGCGCCAGGTCGTCCTACGCCATGCACGACAACCTCTGGCTGACGAGCCCGACGGGCTTCGTCTCGGCGAGCGGCAAGGACTTCCGCCTGACGTCGTCCTCGCCGGCCATCAACAAGGGCAAGGCCCTGCCGGTGCTCAGGGACGACCTGGGCAACACCTACGCGATCAGCACCGACTACCAGGGGCTCGGCAGGGCGGTTTCCGCCGCTCCCGACGCCGGAGCCTACGAGCTGCAGTGAATCATCGCCCACGTCGCACCACGCATCAGCGACACATGCAACAGAGAAAAGGACGCCATGCGAAACAAGGTCACCTTCAACACGGTGGTTCAGATCGGCTCTCGCGTGCTCGAGCTGGGGAGCGCGCTCTTCGTCAACGCCTGGATCGCCCGGCACTGGGGCAGCGAGGCCTTCGGGCAGATTGGCCTCTACATGAGCCTCTCCGGGGTGTTCATCTTCATGTTCGACTTCGGGCTCGGCAACCTGCTGATCCGGACCATCGCCCAGAACCGAGCCCAGGCGCGTCACTTCGTGCTCAACGGTCTGGTCGCCCTGCTGCCCTTCTCGCTGCTCGGCAGCGCCGCGGTGATCGGGATCGGGGTGGCCATCACCTCCTCTCGAAATCTGGGCCTGCTCGTGCTGGTCGCCCTTCACCTCGTCCTGATCGCCGCCTTCCTGCTCCTCCGGGCGGCCTTCCATGCCTACGAGCGCATGGAGCTCGAGAGCCTCTCGGTCCTGTTCGAGCGGGCATGCTGGATCGCGGCGGGAGTGTGGCTCGCCCTCCGGCCGCCGTCTCTGGTCGCCTTCTTCACGTGCTTCACCCTCTGCAAGCTCCTCAACGTGCTGGTCGCGGGGGGGCTTTTCATCCGCCACATCCGGCCGCATGCCGAGCGGGCCGTCCTCAGGCTCGCGACGCAGTGGGGCCTGATCAAGCAGACCATCCCCTTCGGCCTGAGCTGGGCCTTCGACTGCATCAACTCCAGCTTCAACCTTCTCTTGCTCTCGCACCTGGTGGGCGGCGCGGAGGTGGGATGCTACCGGGCCGCCGGCACCCTGATCGCGCCGCTCTCCTTCGTCGCCGCCTCGCTCAACAGCTCCTTGCTTCCCAAGATGAGCGAGGCGGCGAGCGCGCAGGAGAAGACGCTCTTCTGTTCCTACAGCGAAGCCGCCAACCGCCTGATCCTGGCGGCGGGCATCCCGCTCGCCCTTTTCATCATCCTCTTCGCCCCGGCCATCATCCACACCGTTTACGGGGCGGGCTTCGAGCAGGCCGTCTTGCTGCTGCAGCTCCTCAGTCTCGCCATCCCGCTGCGCTTCCTGAGCCAGTCCGTCGCCACGACCCTCCTGGCTGGTGACCAGCAGGCCCGGAGCATGCGCTGCTTCGGGGCGGCCGCGGCCTTCAACCTGGCGGGCAATTTCGTGGTCCTGCCGCACTGGGGCTCGGTGGGGGCCTGCCTCGTGACCATCGCGACCGACCTCCTGGTGCTGATCCTCATGAGCCACCAGCAGGGCTTCTCGCTGGGCGGAAAGGTCATCGAGCTCTCGCCTGCCCTGAAGTGCCTGGCGATCGCTTGCCTCGTCCTGATCCCGCTCGCCTGGGCGGGGGTCCCCCTCCTTGCCGCGGCGCTCATCTTCGCGCTCCTCTACCCGCTCCTGCTGATCCGAGTCAAGGCGCTGTCTGCGTTCGAGACCAGGCTGCTCTGGAGACCCGCGAGTCTCTAGATCGAGCACCGCGCGCGTCCCTCTGGACCGAGAGCCGGTGAGGCCCCTCCCTTACCGGGAGGGGCCTCACCGGCTCTCGGCCTGGTCCCTGGGGGTGTCGCCGAGAAACCTTGGCGCTTTTGCCCTTCGAAGACCTCCGGCCGAGTGGAAGGATGGAGGGGTTCGCTTGGCCGGTCGTATCACTAGACGTCGTCCACCAACCTTCCGAAAGGAACCTTCCATGACGTACGACACGCAGCAGCACCAAGACCTGATCTCGTTTCTCTCGCGCCGCTGGCGCGTGCTGGGGCTCACCTTCGCGGTCGTGGTCGCGGCCGGGAGCGCAGCCCTTCCCTTCATCCCGAAGACGTACCAAGCCACGACCAAGCTGCTCATCGTGAGGAATGACCAGCGCATGGGCGGCTTCAACATCGCCAACGAGTCGCTGCCCCAGCTCACCATGGACAGCAAGCCGCTCCAGACGCAGGCCGAGCTGATCCGCGTCAGCCCGGTCCTGAGGGAGGTGATTGCCCGGCTGGACCTGAGGGCGGCGGACGGCAGGCCCCTCACGCCCGATCAGCTGGCCGACCAGATCGCGATCAACCCCATCAAGGGGACCGACCTCATCGAGGTCTCGTACACCGCGCGCGACCCGCAGCGCGCCCAGCAGGTCGTCACGACCCTCTGCAGCGTCTACCTCCAGCACACCGAGCGCTCTCGCCGCGAGGGGATCAGCGAGGGAATGAGGTACGTCGACGAGCAGCTCGAGGCCGCTCGGGTCAAGTATGCCGACACCGAGAGCCGCCTCCAGGCCTTCAAGCTCAAGGCCGGCAGCATCGCCCTGCCCCAGGAGATCCAGGCCTCCGTCCAGGCGCTGTACGATCTGGACCAGACCATCCGCATGCGCCGGCTCGACCTGGAGAGCGCCCGGGCGCGCGTCGCCACCCTGCGCTCCCAGCTCGGCATGACCTCCAGGGACGCCCTCGAGCTGGCCGCGATCACCCAGAATCCTCGCCTGCGTGAGCTCCAGGCGCAGCTGCTCGCCGCCGAGGCCTCGCCGCTTCGCTCGCAGGGGCTCGCCCCCGATCACCCCGAGATGCTCGCGCTCGCCGATCGGGTCGCCGTTCTCAAGCGATCCATCGAGGAGGAGATCCAGGGCACCCTCGGCCACAAGGCAACCGTGCGATCGCTCGGCGACGTCCAGCTGGGGCTGCTCCAGCAGCTCGTCATGGCCGAGACCGAGGTCCGCACCCTCGAGAGCAACCTGCATGCCGCCGAGCGGAGCCGCGCGAAGCTGAACGCCGGCTTGGCCGTTTTTCCCGGGCGAGAGCAGCAGCTGGCGCGCCTGAGCCGCGACGCTGAGGTCGCCAACCAGCTCTACCGGCAGCTGCTCCAGAAGCGGGAGGAGGCGCACCTGAGCAGGGCGGTGCCCTCGGCCTACGCCCAGGTCGTCCAGCCCGCCGAGCTTCCGGGCGAGCCGAGCTTCCCCAGGAAGGGGGTCTCGATTCCCGCCCTCTTCCTGCTGGGGCTCTCGACGGCCTTCGGCGCCGGGCTGCTGAGAGAGCAGCTCGATCGCTCGCTGCGCTCGCAGGAGCTCGCCGCCTGCCTCCCCGAGGTGGGGATCATCGCCAGCATCCCCACCCTCTCGCGGCACGAGCTGAGGCGCGGCGAGCTGGTCGTGAAGCACGCGTCGAGCCCCCAGTACGTGGAGGCCCTCAAGGCCCTGGCGATCGCGCTCGAGGATCGCTACCCGGCCGGCGGCGAGGGGGCGGTGCTCGCCCTCACCAGCAGCCTGCCGGGTGAGGGCAAGAGCGTCACGGTGGCCAATCTCGCCTTCTGCCTCGCCGAGGCGGGGTACCGGGTCCTCCTGGTGGACGGCGATCTCAACCGGCCGCGGCTCCACGCGGTCTTCGGGGAGGAGAACTCCAACGGGGGCCTGGCCGAGCTGCTCAGCGAGCGCATTCACCCCCAGGATGCCGTCCGCCAGGTCGGCAAGGTCGGCCTGGTGAAGGCCGGGAAGGCCAAGCTCAACATGGCGCGCCTCAAGCGCAACCTCAAGCCCGCCCTCGACGAGTGGCGCCAGGCGTACGACTTCGTCCTCTTCGATCTGCCCCCGCTCGGCATGTTCGCGAACGTGGCCTACTTCGCCAAGCAGTGCGACGGAGTCATGCTGCTGGCCAACCTTCAGCGGACCTCGCGCGAGGCCTTCGGGATGGGCCTCCAGCAGTTGCGGAGCACCCGCATCCCGCTCGTGGGGCTGGTCGCGGTTGCGCAGCGGGCCCCCCTGGTGCGGATGTCGGGCTACTACCTCAGCGCCGGGGAAGGGGAGCGCCCATGACGCGGCTCTCGATCGCAGGGGCAGGGGCGTCGCTGCGCCTCGTGCCCTGGTGCCTCTTCCTCTTCCTGCTGCCGTTCGAGCGCCTGATCATGGGCTTTCGCCTCTGGCTGCCCTACAACCTGCTCGGAGTGGGGGCGGCCCTCCTGCTGGCGCTCGCTCCCCATCATGCCGGCGCCCAGGCGAGACTGCAGAGCCTCGCGGTGGCGTTCCTGACGATGGTGCTCTCTTTGAGCTACTTCTTCTCGCTCGATCCGGATGCGTCCATGCGGATGCTCGTCCTGGTGGCCTTCCACTGGCTGACCTACGCCCTCGCCTCGCTGGCCTCGCTCTCACCCGGCGAGTTCGAGAACTCCCTGAAGGCGCTCATGTGGGGCGGGGCGTGCGCGGCCCTCGCGGCGATCACCGCCGCCACGATGGGCCAGATCGGGGATTTCGACGGGCTCGAGCGGCCGACGCTCGTCGTCGCCGGGGTGCAGACGGACCCGAACTTCTTCGCCGCGGGCCTGTTGATCCCCTACGCGATCGCCCTCTTCCACGCGAGAAAGCGCCCCTGGTGGGGCCTCGCCCTGGCCGTCCTGATCGGGGCGGGCGTCCTCCTTCCCCAGTCGCGAGGAGGAGCGATCGGCCTGGTGGTCGTGACGTTCGCGAGCCTCCTGATGGCGCGGCGCTGGAAGGCGGCCCTCTTCCTGGGCGGGGCCCTGCCGGCCCTGTACCTGACCTGCTCCGCTGCGCTAGGCCGCTTCGATCTGCTCAGCGACACGAGCGGGGCGGGGAGAACCCAGGTGTGGCAGGCCCTCCTGGCCAAGGGCCTCGACCACTGGGCCACCGGCATCGGGCTGGGGGCCTCTCCGCGGGTCACCTGGTCGGCAGCCGGCCTCTTCGAGGCCCTCGAGCCCCACAGCCTGTACCTCGAGGCCTTCGTCGAGGCGGGGATCCTGGGGGGGGTGGCCCTGCTCGTGGTGCTCACGACTCACCTCTGGGGCCGGCAGGGCCATCCCCTGGTCGGCCCCGTTCGCGCCGGCTTGCTCGGTTTGTTCGCCTCGGCGTTCTTCCTCCACTTCCTGCCCTTCAAGCTCATGTGGGTCGCCTGGATTCTAGGCTCCCACCTGACGTCGATGCGAGCGCGCGAGGCGACCCCGTCCGAGGCGCTCGTCAAGGATCTCGATCCCCCCGTTCCTTCGTACCCGCAACGTTGACCAGAGGAGGCAGCAGCCATGTCGCACCACACCTCGCACCCGACCCGCTGGGGTATCGTCCTGGCCTTTTTCGCCGTCCTGTCGGGACAGCTCCCGGCCGCCGCGCTCGGGGCCGACTACCGGCTGCGCGACGGCGACGCCGTGAGCGTCTCGGTGCTCGGTCACCCGGACCTCTCGGTCCAGGCGCAGCCCATCCGGCCCGGCGGCCAGATCTCGATGCCGCTCATCCAGGCGCTCTCGGCCCAGGGGAAGACGGTCTCCGAGCTGACCGACGAGCTGACCGGCGCTTATCGCCCCTTCCTGAACAAGCCCCAGATCAGCGTGACCGTCGCCAAGTTCCGCCCCATGCGCGTGACCATCCTGGGCCAGGTGGGCAGGCCGGGCACCTTCGACTTCGAGGAGGCGCCGACGCTGGTCGACGTGCTTGCCACCGCGGGGGGGCTGAGCGAGCGTGCCGCAAGAAACTCCATCAAGGTCGTGGGCCCCGCGGGCTCGGGCAAGACCTACGACCTCGATCGGCTGCTGTCTCGCCAGGAGAGCAACCCTCTGATCCAGGAGGGTTCGATCGTCGAGGTCGGGGAGGTCTGGGGGCCCGACCTCTACCGGGTGACCATCCCGTTGCTGGCGGCCTTCGTCTCTTCGGCGGTATGGCTCCTGCGCCCCTGAGCCCGGGGTTGCCCCGGTCGTCCCACAGGCCTTGAAGCTCCAACTTGCTCGCTGTGTAGGGAGGAATCGTATGTCGTCAGGATCCATGGACTACGCCCCGGAAGATTCGAAGCTCCTCTTCTCCCCGGCCCTCGCTCCCGACAGGGCCCTCGGCTCGGCCCTCCACGCCTGGCTGCTCGCTTTGCGCGAGGCCGATCGGCGCCTCATCCTGTTCCTCAACGATGGGGCCTGGACGACGGCCGCCGCGCTCGGCATGCTCGCCTGCTCGGCTTTGCCCCTCGCCCAGGGCGGCGGGCTGTTGCTCGCGTGGCTCGTCGTCTCGATGGGCTGCTTCTACTCCTCGGATCTCTACTCGCTCGGCTCGCGGGGGGCCCGCCCCCTGCTCAGGGGGATGGCGCTCGGGGCCTTGGCGGCGGCGCTCGTCGCCTGGCGCCTGGGGGCGCCCGCCGAGCTGTTCTTCGCCCTCGTGGCGGCGGCATGTCTTGGGGGCGGTGCCCTGCTGATCAGCCGCAGCCTCCTCACCGACCTGTTCGCCAGCGCCGCTTCGAGTCGCCGGATGCTCTTGCTGTGCGAGGAGGCAGAGGCCCTGGAGGTCGTCGACGAGATCCGGCGCCACCCCCAGTGCGGCCTGCTCGCGCTGGGCCTGGTGACCGACGCGGCAGCCGCTCCGAGCCTGGACACCCTTTCGGTGCTGGGGGCACCGAGCCACCTGCCCGCGCTGGTCGCTCACCTGCACTCCGACAGCATCCTCGCAGGCTCCGGCGCCCTGCGCGGAGCCGAGTGGCGAAGCCAGCTCGCCCCCCAGGAGGAAACCATCGACCTGCCCAGCCTCTTCGAGCGCCTGAGCCGCCGGATCCCCGTGCGCTACCTCGACGAGCGCTACTTCATCGAGCGCTTCACCTGGACGCGAGGCTTCGGCTACCGGATCGCCAAGCGCCTCATGGACCTCGCCTTCACCCTTGTTGGCCTGGTCCTCGCCCTCCCGCTCTTCCCCTTCGTCGCGGCCGCCATCTACCTGGTCGATCGGGGCCCGCTCTTCTACTCTCAGGAGCGCGTGGGCCTCAACGGGCGCAGGTTCAAGGTCTACAAGCTCCGCACCATGCGCGTCGACGCCGAGAAGGGCGGGGCGGTGTGGGCCAAGGCCGACGACGACAGGGTCACCCCGGTCGGGCGCTTCTTGCGCCGGAGCCGCCTCGACGAGGTCCCTCAGCTCTGGAACATCCTGCTGGGGGAGATGAGCCTGGTCGGGCCGCGCCCCGAGCGGCCCGAGTTCGTCGCGGAGCTTGAGCGCGCGATCCCCCATTACCAGTGCCGCCACCTCGTGCTGCCCGGCCTCACGGGCTGGGCCCAGGTCCGCTTTCCTTACGGGGCCTCGGTCCAGGACTCCGAGGAGAAGCTCAACTACGACCTCTACTACCTCAAGCACCGATCCTGGTGGTTCGACCTGCTCATCCTCCTGCGGACCGTCGGGGTGGTGCTCAACAAGACCGGCGCGCGCTGATTCGCCGCTGCGCGCGGATGTTAAGATGGTTCTTCCGGAGGCCATCCGGCGGCCGCCGTTCGTAGGGCGGCCGGGATGGCCTCGTGATTAGGAGGAACCATGGCCGTAGAATCCGCCCCCATCGCGATCGAGCTCCCCGACGGGTCCAAGCGTGAGGTCCCTGGGGGCTCGACGATCGCAGACCTCGCCGCCTCGATCAGCCGCAGCCTTGCCAAGAAGGCCGTCGCCGCCCGCCTCGACGGCGAGCTGGTCGACCTGTCGCGTCCCCTGACCCGCGAGGCCAAGGTCGAGATCCTGACCCAGGACGCCCCCGAGGCCCTCGAGGTCCTGCGCCACTCGACCGCGCACCTGATGGCCAACGCCGTCCAGCGCCTCTTCCCCGGCGCCAAGGTCACCATCGGCCCGGTCACCAGCGACGGCTTCTACTACGACTTCGACTACGAGCGCGCCTTCACCCCCGAGGACTTCGAGAAGATCGAGGCCGAGATGCGCAAGCTCTCGGGCGCCGACCTGAAGGTCAGCCGCGAGGAGGTCGCCGCGGGTGGCGGTGCGGCCAAGGCCGGCGAGTTCGAGGCCCAGGGCGAGCCCTACAAGGCCGAGATCCTGCGCGACATCCTCGAGAAGGACCCCCAGGCCGTGATCTCGCTCTACCACCAGGGCGACTGGTCGGACCTCTGCACCGGCCCGCACCTGAGCTCGACCGGCATCATCAAGCACTTCAAGCTGCTGAGCACCGCGGGCGCCTACTGGCGCGGCTCCGAGAAGAACAAGATGCTCAACCGCATCTACGGCACCTCCTACTTCTCGGACGCCGACCTCAAGGCCCACCTGACCCGCCTCGAGGAGGCCGCCAAGCGCGACCACCGCAAGCTCGGCAAGGAGCTCGAGCTGTTCATGTTCTCGGAGGCGGCGCCGGCCATGCCGTTCTTCCTGCCCAAGGGCGCCTACATCTACAACAAGCTCGTGGCCTTCATCCGGGATCTCTACGATCGCTACGACTACCAGGAGGTGATCACCCCGCTCGCCTACAGCCCGGAGATGTTCCGCACCAGCGGTCACCTCGGCAACTACAACGAGAACATGTACCGGCTGTGGACCGAGGACGAGTGCGCCCACGCCGAGCCGGGGCACCTGCACGAGGAGCTGCAGGCGGACTCCTTCGTGCTCAAGCCGATGAACTGCCCGAGCCACTGCCTGATCTTCGGTACCCGGCGGCGCTCGTACCGCGAGCTGCCCTGGCGCGTGGCGGATTTTGCCCGCCTGCATCGCTACGAGCGCGGCGGGGTGGTCCACGGCCTGGCGCGCGTGCGGTCGTTCTCGCAGGACGACGCGCACATCTTCTGCACGCCCGAGCAGGTCCCCGGCGAGATCGAGAGGTTCATCAAGTTCCTCTACGAGGTCTACGAGGTGCTGGGCTTCAGCGAGGTCCAGATCAAGCTGGCGACCCGCCCCGAGAAGCGCATCGGCTCCGACGAGCTCTGGGATCGAGCCGAGGCGGCGCTGGCCAAGGGCCTCGAGAGCGGCGGCCTGCCCTACGAGATCCTTGAGGGCGAAGGGGCCTTCTACGGCCCGAAGATCGAGTTCCACCTGAAGGACGCGATCGGCCGGACCTGGCAGCTGGGCACCATCCAGTACGACTCGAACCTGCCGGATCGCTTCGACCTGATCTAC
This sequence comes from Pantanalinema sp., assembly GCA_036704125.1. Classification (NCBI taxonomy): domain Bacteria; kingdom Bacillati; phylum Cyanobacteriota; class Cyanophyceae; order Leptolyngbyales; family Leptolyngbyaceae; genus Pantanalinema; species Pantanalinema sp. The sequence continues at coordinate 9,707 of DATNQI010000019.1, forward strand.
ATCGGCGAGGACGGCAAGGAGCACCGGCCCGTGATGCTGCACCGCGCGATCCTGGGCTCGCTGGAGCGCTTCTTCGCGGTCTACCTGGAGCACTGCGCGGGGGCGTTCCCGCTGTGGCTCGCCCCGACCCAGGCCGTCGTCATCCCCATCTCCTCGGAGAATGACGACTACTGCACCGAGGTCCTCGCCAAGATGAAGGCGGCGGGCCTGCGCGTCGAGCTGGACAACCGCAACGAGAGCCTCAACTACCGCATCCGCGAGGCCCAGGTCCAGAAGATCCCCTACATGCTGGTCGTCGGCAAGAAGGAGGTCGAGCAGGGCACCCTGGCGCTGCGCAAGCGCACCGGCGCCCAGGAGGTCCTGAGCGTCCAGGAGGTCATCGACCGGCTGGTCGCCGAGGTCCAGACCAAGGCCCTTCCCCAGGCCGTCGAGGCCAAGTAGAGCGCCCGTGCAACAAGCCCCCGCCCCGGATTCCGGGGCGGGGGCTTGTTGCACGCCTAGTGGACGCGGCTGGGGAAGGGCATCTCCATCTGGCGGGTGGGGACGAGGTTGCGGTTGTGGCTGTAGCCGATCAGCTGGTTCAAGTCGTTGACGCGCCGGCCGATGTCGTCCAGGTGACGGACCGCGCCGGTGACGGGATCCGGGACGTCGTGGCCCGTCATGAAGGGCGAGAGGGTGGCGGGCTCGTTCGCCTTGCGCGGCCGGACCTGGAGGAAGGCCTCGCCGGGGGGGAGGGTCTGCAGGCCGCCCTCGCGCAGGTGGCAGCCGTTGCAGGTGTTGAGCGAGAACTTGAAGCGGGCCTCCGGGTTGACGCCCGAGGCCTTCCAGAACAGGGGCGGATCGCTGATGCCCGCCGGCGGGAAGTCGCCGGCGCCGGGCACGAGCGCCGAGCCCGCGAGCATCCCGGCGGGAACCTGGTGCTGCTCGGCGAGGATGTCCTGCTCGTTGCGCCTGATGTAGTTGGCGAGCGCCTGCGTGTCGTTGAGCGCGATCTGCGGGGTGAGGGCCACCGGCGCGGGTTCGAGCTGGCCGCCGCGGGCGACGTGGAACTCGCGCATCTCCCAGGGGTGGTCCTTGAGGAACTGGAAGAAGTTCACGAAGTTGACGGGGTCGGCGGGGTTGGGGGGGCCGAACTTCGCGATCGCCTCCTGGGTGGAGAGCTCGATCTCGTTGGTGCGCAGCTGGTTGAGGGCGCTGCCGTTGGGCTTCGCGCGGTTGGCGCCGCCCTTGGCGAAGACGTCGGTCAGCTTCTGGAGCTCGGCGTTGTACTGGGGCCCGAAGTTCATGGTGCCCAGCTTGTGCCACCGCATGGCCCAGTCGGTGACGAGCCCCATGCGGATCTTGGCCAGCTGCTTGTTGTTGGGATCGTCCATGCGGTCGTACTTCATGCCGCCGAGCATGTTGAAGTCGACGCCGTACTCGAAGATGACGGTGAACAGGGGGCGGAACGGGTTGTTCTCGCCCTGGTCCCTGAGGTCCACCACGCCGAAGACCAGGCGGCCCTCGCCGGCGTTGCCCACCTTGCGCAGGTCGACGCGATTGGTGATGGCCAGAAGGCGGAAGGGCGCCTTGCTCATGTCGAGCCGGCTACCACCGCTCGCCTGTTTCCATGGGTCGATGATCAGGTCCTTGATCGCCTTGCGGGCCTGGACCTTCTGGCCGTTGACGTAGACGTCCTTGGTCCACTGGTTGAGCCAGTTGAGCACGAACTGCTCGGTGTTCTTGCCGCCCGAAAGGCCGTTCATCAGGGCGCCGAAGCTCCAGGGGCCCATGCCCTTGGCCCGGTAGTCGTTGACCACGCTCAGGTCGGTGACGACCAGCTCCTTGTGGGCGGCGATGGGGGTCGGCTCGCCGGGAGCGAAGGAGCCGCCCGCCTGGGCCTCGCGAGAGTCGCCGCTCGGGGCGGCCAGGTTGCCCGCCTTCAGGTTACAGCCGACCAGGGAGAGCGCCATGGTGGACACGACCACCCCGCTCACGATGGATCCGATTCTGCTTCGCATGCACACACACCTCTCTAGCTGATGACGGAGCCGATTGCCGCGCCGGGGCGAACTCGATCCGGTCGGTCTGCGTCGGTTCTTGCTTCGTGTGGCGTTGCACATACGCCGTGGCAGGAAGGGGGCGATGGGGCCGGGGGACGGGGCCACTGCCAGGCAACCGCGTATCATCCTAGCCAGAGTCCCCCCATAATACTTGGTTGGTTTCATCAAGCTTGGTTGTTCGGATCGAAGCTCCCAGAGAGCTTGGGGCGAACTGAACAAGCGAGCGTCATTCCTCCGCCGCTATGATCGGCCGGCCCATCGCGGCGAGGAGGATCCCATGTTCATTCACATGATCGGCCTGAGCCATCGGACGGCGCCGGTCGCGGTGCGCGAGCGCGTCGCCGTGCCGGCGCACGGCCTGCAGGGGGCCCTCTCGGATCTCCTGGCGGATCCCGGCGTCCTCGAGGGGGTGATCCTCTCGACCTGCAACCGGACGGAGGTCTACGCGGTCACGGCGGATCCATCGCTCGGCATCGAGGCCCTGCGCCGCTTCGCGGCGCGCGGCGGTGCCGACGCGGGGGGCTTCGAGGCGCGCGCCCAGGGCGAGGCCGTCCTACACCTCATGCGGGTCGCCGCGGGGCTCGAGTCCCAGCTGCTGGGCGAGCACCAGATCCTCGCCCAGATCAAGGAGGCTCTCGCGGCCGCGCAGCACCAGCGCGCCGCCGGCGCCATCCTGGATGCGCTCTTTCGCTTCGCGCTCAGCGCGGGCAAGCGCGCACGATCCCAGACCGAGATCGCGCGCGGGGCCGTCTCGGTCTCGGGGGCCGCCATCCACCTGGCGCGCGAGCATTTCGGCTCGCTGCGGGGCCGCGCCATCCTCATCCTCGGCAGCGGCAAGATGGGCGAGCTCGCAGCCCGCCACCTCGCGGGCTCGGGGCTCGATCGGATCTACGTCGCCAGCCGCACGCAGGGGGCGGCCCGGCGCCTCGCCGAGGCGACGGGCGGCGAGGTGGTCTCCTTCTTCGCCCTGGACGAGGTCCTCGCCCGGGTGGACGTCCTGGTGTGCTGCACCGGGGCGCCCCATCACGTGCTCTCGGCCTCGGACCTCGCGGGCCTTCACGCGCGCCGGGGCGGTCGCGAGCTGGTGCTCCTGGACCTCTCCATGCCGCGGAACCTGGATCCCGCCATCGCGGATCTGCCCGGCATGCGCCTGTGGGGCCTGGACGACCTCGAGGCGATCGCCCGCGAGCGCCGGCAGGAGCGCGCGGGGGTGGTGAGCGAGGTGGAGGCCATCCTGGAGGAGGAGCGCGCGGCCTACCTGGCCTGGCTGCGTTACTTCCAGATGAGCCCCGCCATCGCCTCCTTGCGGGACAAGGCCCACCAGGTCCGCGCCGGCGAGCTGGAGCGCTTCCTGGACAAGTACGCCGAGGCCTTCTCGGGCGATCAGCGCCGCCTGATCGAGGAGCTGAGCCAGGCCATCGTCAACAAGCTCCTGCACGGCCCCCTCTCGCGCCTGCGGGGCATGAGCGCGCAGGAGCAGCGGCAGCACGTCGGGACCTTGCAGGACCTGTTCGACCTTCCGGTCGAGGACTTCGCCGTGCACTACCGGCGGCGGCTCGTCGCGCGCCATGACGCCCTTCCCTCGCCCTAATTTCGGCATGATCACTTGATTCGAGGCGGCGATCTCTTTCTCCGTGATCATGATCGCCGCATTTGCGGCGATCGGGTGAAAAAACTTGCGCCCAGTGCATTTAGACGCGGGATCTCTGGGTAGAATAGCAGTAGAAAGCTTTTCGACGTTCGATCGCTCCTAAGATCGACATAACATGAGGACCACGAACATGACCTATCTCGAAGCCGCGCAGTTGATTCTGGCAGAGGCCCGCAAGCCCCTTACCGAGGCCGAGATCGTGTCGCGGGCGAAGCGGAAGGGCCTGATCGCCCCGCGCACCAGGGACCCGGAGCGCTCGATCGGGGTGGTCCTCAAGCGCGCCTCGCAGAACCCCGGGTCCAGCTTCGAGGCGACCGCGCCGCACACCTGGCAGCTCAAGCCCTCCAAGATCCTGGAGCACCCGATGAGCATGCGCGAGGCGGCCCTCAAGATCCTGACGCTCGCGGGCAAGCCCCTCCACTACCAGGAGATCACCAAGCGCGCGATCCGCGCGGGCCTCATCCGCCCCGAGGGCCGGACCCCCGCCTACACCCTGCGCGCCCGGGTCGGCGACGACATGCAGCGCAACGCCGACTCGCCCTTCGAGCGCGTCTCGGACGGCACCTACGGCCTGCGCGTCTGGCCCAAGGACATGCTCAAGGCCAAGAAGACCGCCCGCAAGGTCAAGGCCAAGGCGATCGCCAAGCCCGCCGCGGTCAAGGCCGCGAAGGCCGCCAAGCCCGCTAAGCCCGCCGTCCTCAAGCCGGTGAAGGCCGCCAAGGCCACCGTCACCAAGCTCGAGGCCAAGGAGCCCCGCAAGCCCCGCGCCAAGCGCGTGGTCGAGACCGTCGCCCCCGTGGTGCCGATGAAGCCCCGCGTGAGGGTCGCCGACTCCGAGTCGCTCGCGCGCCTGCAGCGTAACAAGGCGGCGCACTGAGCCGGAGGCGTCCGTAACGACGGGCGAACGAAGCGTTCACGGGACGGTCATCCCGATTGGGACGATCGTCCCGACTTTGAGGAGACAAGCGGTTTCGAGCCGCTTGTCTCGTTTTTTTTGGCGGGGCGCGGGGCAAGACTCCTCGGAGCAGACTCACTGACGCCTTGCAGGTTGATGAAATGACCGACTCCCCGATCCTGATCTACGCCTCCGCGGCGCCGCGCGACTGGGTCGCGCGGGTGTTCGAGGCGGCGGGGTATCGGGTCCTGGCGGCCTCGAACGGCCTGACCGCCCTCGATCAGGCGACCCGGACCACCCCCGCCATGATCGTGGCCGATGCGCGCTTGCCCGGTATCGACGGGGTGGAGGTGTGCCGGATCCTGAAGGGCATGTCGAGCATGCCCTTCACGCCGATCGTGCTGATCGAGCCCTCGTGCGCGGAGGTGGGCGAGCATGGCCGCTATTCCGAGGCCGACGACGTGTGGATCGCGCCGAGCACCCCTCAGGAGGTCGCGGCCCGCCTCAAGCTGCTTCAGCTGCGCCTGGATCGCCTCGCCGCCCTGCGCGGCGATCGCGATCGCCTCTACGAGCTGGCCTACCACGACCACCTGACGGGCCTGCCCAACCGCCGCTTCCTGGACGGGGCCCTGGCCGACGCGCTGGTCGATGCGCGCGCCCATGATCGGCCCATGGCGATCCTCCTGTTCGACGTGGATCGGTTCAAGAGCATCAACGATCGCTGGGGCCACCCGGTGGGCGATCGGGTGCTGCAGGAGATGGCGGAGGTCCTGCGCCGCAGCTCGCGCCGCCGGGACGTGATAGGGCGCTTCGGGGGCGAGGAGTTCCTTTACCTCTTGCCGGGCCACCCCCTGGACGAGGCGGTCCTGCAGGCCGAGCGGGTGCGCTCCGAGCTCGCCGCGCACCCCTTCTCGGCCCCCGACGAGGACGTGTGCCTCACGGTGAGCGTGGGGGCCACCGAGGTTCGGGGCGACGACACGCCCCACTCCGTCCTCGTGCGGGCGGATCGCCTGCTCTACGAGGCCAAGCGGGGCGGCCGCAACCGGATCGTCTCTTTGAGAAGCTAGCCCTGCAGGCCGGGCTGCCAGAGCCCGACCCTGGAGCCCTGGACCATGGCGCCGTACTTGGCGAGGAGCCCCGGCAAATCGGAGGTCGGGTCGCCGCCCCAGACCGCGGCGATGACGTCGTGGTCCGGCCGCGCCCAGCTCCGGTACAGCTCGAAGGCGTCGCGGGGCCGGTCGGAGGCCTCGAGGGCGCGCATGAGCCCCTGCACCATCACCCCCTCGGCGATCTTCGCGATCTCCTTGCTCGGCGTCTGGCGGCTCGTGCCGAGGCGCTTGGGGGTCGTCTCGGCGCGGATCGCCTCGCGCTCGGCCTCGGTGATCCCGTAGAGGTCGAAGACCCGGGCGTCGATCGCCTCGAGGGCCTCGAGGGCGCGCTTGCGCCGAAGCTCCATGGCCGAAAGCCGCTCCTTGGCGGCCGCCTCCAGGGCCTCGGGGGTCTCCCAGAGCGTCTCGGCGATCGTCGTGCTGAGGTCCCAGCGCGAGGTCTGCGAGAGCCAGTCGAGGACCAGGGCTGCGTCGCCCGCGATGGCGCGCTGCTCTCGCTCGGTCGCGATCAAGAGGGGCAAGGATCCGAGCGTCGGCGTGTCCAGGTGAAGGGTGAGCTGCGCCTTGTTGGCGATGACCAGCTGGAAGTAGGCCTCCAAGAGGCGCGAGTTGAGCAGCGCGAGCAGGTAGTGAGGGTTCCAGTCCGACTGGGGCTCGAGCACGTTGACGGTGTCGAGCGGCAGGCTGCCCGAGGGCAGGAGGGTCGCGACCACGGCGCTCGCGATGTTCTGGTAGACGATCCGAGGTGAGGAGAGCACGCTCGAGAGGAAGCGATCGCGCAGGGCGTAGCGGGGGCTGAGGCGCAGGAGGCCCTCGTCGCCGCCGTAGCGCCGGATGTCGCGGCCCCTGACCACCGGGGTCCCCTCGCTCCACAGGGCGATCGCGCTCTCCCTGGCCGAGATGCCCGCCCCGCGCCGGATCCAGGCCAGGTGCTGCAAGGGGACGCCCGAGACCTCGACCTTGGTGATCCAGCCGCCGCTGGTGCGGTTGGCGTAGATCGGCATGGTCGGGCGGTTGCGGAAGAAGCCGTGGCTCTGGGTGCCCAGCTCGCGGAACGAGCCGTCCCGGAAGGAGTCGAGGCGCACCTCGCCCTGGTCGTCCGGCGCCCAGGGCAAAGCGGCGTTCGAGAACCTGGCCTGGCGGTGCTCGGCGACGAAGGCGATCGTCTCGAGGTTGACGCCGGGGAAGGCCGCGCCGAGATCCAGGAGGGCCGTCAGCTGCATGTCCTCGACCAGGAGCCTGCGGCACTCGTAGTAGGCGCCGGTGCGGGTGACGCCGTGGGGGACGACGAGCCCCAGGCGGCCCTTGGCGCGCAGCAGGCGCGCGGATCGCTCGATGAACAGGGCCGTGGTGTCCTGTCGACCGCTGCCCAGGCGGTAGTGGCGCTGGAAGAAGTGCTTGTCCTGGCTCGAGATCTCGGCCCCGTAGGGCGGGTTGCCCACGATCACGTCGAAGCCGGGCTCGAGGGTCGCGTCGTGCTGCTGGAGGGTGTTGCGGCCGAGCAGGTTGGCTTTGAGGGGCACCTTGAGCTCGGGCACCAGCTTGAGCTGGACGAAGGCCAGCCGGATCTGGGCGAGCTTGAGGGCCCAGGGGTTGAGGTCCACGCCGAACAGGTGGCGCCCCATGACGCGCTTGAGGCGCAGGTAGCGGCCCTCGGCGCCGGTCTGCGAGGTCCAGACCCGCTCGAAGAGGGCCTCGAGCGAAAGCGACAGGAAGTTGCCGGCGCCGCAGGAAGGATCGAGCAGGCGGAAGTCCTTGGAGAGGGGCAGGTGCCTGGGCGGCAGGGTCGCCTCGAGCAGGTAGGTCACGATGGGCGCCGGGGTGTAGAAGGCGCCGTGCTTCTTGCGCTGGACGCTCGAGAGGTGGGTCTCGAACAGGCCGCCCAGCAGTTCGCCGTCCTCGTAGCCCCATTGCTGGGCCGAGAAGAGGTCGTGCAGGGTCTCGGTCAGCTCCGGCACCGAGGGGGCGCCGAGCTTGAGGGGCAGGGGGGCCGCGTCCGCGAACAGCGGGGTCTGGTCGCCGCCCAGGCCGCTCAGGGTGTCGAAGAGGGCCTTCTCGAGGGCTTCGCGATCGCCCGGGTGCTGCAGATGGCAGAACAGGGCGTTCGCCAGCACGAAGCAGGCGGCGGGCGGCTCGTGGACCGACAGGGCGTCGGCCAACAGGGCCACGCCGTGGGTCAGGAGGCCCTCCTTGGAGAGCTCGGAGCGGGTGCGGGGGCTCGTGGTCTGCATGCTCCCATTATCCGGCGCCGCCCGCACGGGTGGCAAGGGGCGCTTTTCGGCGGCGGGCGCGCTTAACGGGCCTTAACAGAGCGGAGCGAGGGTGCTACCATGCCCTCGCGCGAAGGAGGCGTCCATCACATGGAGAAGCGGGGATTCGAGATCGAGGCGAAGTTTCGCCTGAGGCCCGGGCAGCGCGAGGCGATCGCCCAGGCCCTTTCCGGCTGCTCGCACGAGCGCGCCGTGCAGGAGGACCGCTACTTCGACGCGGGCCCGGGCCGGGTGCTGCGCCTCAGGCAGGAGAACGGCGCCTGGCTCATCACCCGCAAGGAGGCCCCCACCGTCTCGGCCGACGGCACCAAGACCCGCACCGAGATCGAGACTCCGATCCCGGTCGACCTGGTCGAGCCGCTCGCCGAGGCCTTCGCCTGGCTGGGGCACCGGCCCCTGATCGTGGTGAGGAAGGTCCGTGACGCCTACGAGATCGACGGGGCGACGGTCTGCCTGGATCGAATCGAGGGCCTCGACGACGACTTCGCCGAACTGGAGGTGCTCGCCCAGGAGGCCACGGCCAAGGGCGCTCTCGACGCCCTGCGCGCGCGCTTCGGCCTCGAAGAGGACCAGATCCTGCTCCACAGCTACGCCCGGCTCCTGGCGGAGGCGCGCGGACAGGCTTAGAGTGTCTAACAAAAATATCCTTCGAGCCGCCCCCGGCGGCCATCGGTCGTAACATGCCTGGTTTTGTTAGGCGCTCTTAGTGAATACCCGGTAGCCAACCCACCTCCTTCCGAGTGACTGGGAGTAGGGACTCCTCCTGTTGGGTATTATTGCCTGATACTTTTGCCCCTTCGGGCCGATCGTTCGTAGCTGAGCCTTTGTCGTCGCCAACAGAGCGCGCGCCTGCCGAGATCATGGCCCACGGCAACGGGTTGGCGCTTGGTTGCTACGTGGGATCCGAGAAGGTCACGGCGGATGACGAACCTTTTGGTCGGAAGATGCGGAGACCGATCGTCTTGCCGGTAGAACAATATTTCGAGAGCGCCCGCCTCAAGGCGCTCATGCCAGAGAATCAGAGGAGGCTGGGGTATGGCTCGTGAAGACTATTTTGCTGCTGAGGAACCATTTGTGCAGGCGTCGCCTGCACAAATGAAAATGCCCGCTGATTACGGCAAGGTGCTCGATGGCCTCAAGGCCAAGGAGCGCGACCTGGAGCGTGGGCTCCTGGCTCACCTCAAGGACTTCTACCTCTCGCTCGTGGACGACAAGCTTCGCCATCCCGCCGATCAGCCGAGCATCGGTCTGATCCTTTGCAAAGAGCGAAACAAGCTGATCGTCGAGTATGCCTTCCGCGATATCCGCAAGCCGATGGGGATTGTGGCATACGAGCTGTTCGAGCAGTTGCCGGAGCAACTTCAGAACGCACTGCCAAGCGTGGAAGATCTCGAGCGAGGCATCGGGGAGGACAGAGGGGAGATCGTCGAATGACCCGGGTCTTATCGCGCGCGCTGCCTGAAGCTGCCTTGCTCGCGGCCTCGGCGCACCGCGTCGTCACCCCCAACGAGCGGGCGGCAAGGGCCCTCGGGGTCGAGCCCTGTTCGCTGCAGGGGCTGGCGACGAACATTCTCTCGGAGGCGGGTTTTGCGATCGCCTCCCCGCTACTTGCGGTGCGCCTCTTCAGGCAGGCCGCCGCGAGCCTGGGCGAGGCCCCCGATCTGGCCGTGACCATGGCTGCGACGGTGCGCGAGCTGTTCCGCACGGGGGCCGACCTGGAAGCCCTCGTTTCCTCTGCACCGCCCCGCGCCGCCAGGGTGGCGCGCCTTGCCTTCGCCTACCGCTCGGCCTTGCGCGCGAAGCGCCTGGTGGACGATGCCGAGTGCCTGCGCGTGGCGGCAGGGCGGGTGGAGGGCACACAAGTCCTGCTCGTGGCGGGTTACCCGCGCCTTGGCGAAGACGAGGTCGCCTTCCTCGACGCGATCGCAGGGCCCGCCTCGCGCGTCCACCTCCCGAACACCGGCGAGGCCCTCTTCTTCGAGAATGCCCTGGTGGCCGATTCCCTGGAGGCGCGCGGCTGGATGGTGGAGCGCCCGGAGGGCGCAAGGCCGTTCACCGGGCGCTACCTGGCGCCGGCCTTCGCACCGGTCCCGCCGCGGGCCTATCGCTACGCCAACCTCGAGGCCGAGGTGCGCGGGGCGCTCGCGCGCCTCAAGGTCCTCTTGAACAAGGGGATGCGCCCGGATCAGGTGGCTCTGGTCGCACGTGACGATGTGGCCTACGGCCCGATGGTCATGGCGATCGCCTGGGAGTACGGCCTGGACATCGGCGCCTTCTACGCGGTGCCCCTCGCCGCGACCCACGTTGGCGCCTGGCTGCGCCTTGCGATGGAGGTCGTGAATGGCGCCTTCCCCTATGAGACGACGGCGCGGCTGCTTGGCCATCGGCTCTCGGAGCGCCTGTCGCCCGAGGTCTGGGGCCAGGTCAGGAAGGGCCACCCGGTTGGCCTGGACGCATGGGTTGGCGTTTGCCCCGAACTGGGCCTGCTCGCATGGCCCGAGCGCGCAAGCAGGGCCGGATGGCGGCACCTGTTGCAGCAGATGCTCGATGGCTTCGACGTCTCGGAGCGCGCCGGCCGTTCGCCGCGCGAGGTGCTGGCGCTAGGCAAGCTGCACGAAGGGCTCGACACCCTTGCGCAGCCCGGGGACGAGACGCTGAGCCGGCATGGCTTCGAGGCCGAGCTGGTAGATTTGCTCAGCCTTCTCTCGGTGCCCGCCCATCCCGACGCGAAGGGTGTCGCCCTGCACACGCCGCTCTCGCTCTACGGGGCACGCTATCGCCACCTCATGGTGCTCGGGATGGCGGAGGGGCACTTCCCCGTGCGCGTCGAGAACGACCCGGTGCTTGACTTCCATGAGCGCAGGGCCCTCGAAGCGCTGGGGTGTCGTCTCGAAGGCGCAGCCTCGGCCGCGCGCCGCGAGGCTCTCTCGTTCTGGGCGTTGTTGCAAGTGGCCACCGAGGGCCTGGAGCTGTCGTATGCCGAGCTGGCGAACGGGGAGGCGCTGCTCCCTAGCCCCTACCTCGCGGATCTCGCCGCGGCCCTCGCGGATCCGCCCTCCGTTCCCGCGTGCAGCCCCGAGGAGTCGCGTCCCGCCCGCCTGCGAGGCGCGTACTGCGACGATCCGGTCTTGCCCTTCGCGCTCCACTCCCATCGCGTCGAGTGGGGCCGCGAGGCTTCGCCTGAATACGACCATTTCGACGGGGTTCCCGGCGTGCCGGTGGACCCGGCGACACGCCGCTTCAGCGCGTCCCAGCTCGTGACCATCGGCCAGTGTCCCTTCAAGTGGTTTGCCCAGCGCCTCTTGCGCCTGGCGGATCCCGAGGAGGTCGAAGGCGAGCTGAGCCCGGGGCTGCGGGGCACCCTCTTTCACCGGGCGCTGGAGCTTGCGGTCGAGGGGGCCTTGCCGCTCTTGGCCCCCCGTGCCCACGTCCTCTCGCGCCTCGACGAGGCCTTCGCTCGAGCCGAGGTCGAGTTGCAGGTCCAGGCCGTGAGCGCATGGACCGCGCAGCGTGACTTTCACCTGAAAACCCTGCGCGCCGCGGTGGAGGCCCCGGGCTTCGTGGCCGACGGTGCGGCCATCGTCCAGGTCGAGGGCAGGTTCACGGGCCGCGCCTTCGGCCTGAACTTCATCGGGTACGTGGACCGGATCGATCGCACCGACGACGGGCTGGTGTTCGTCGACTACAAGACCTCCTCCTCGCCGCCCAAGGGGGCCAAGGACGACGAGGGCAAGCCCAAGGTGGATGTGCAACTGCCGCTCTACATGGAGGTGGCGGCCCCCGCCCTCTTCCCGGGCGAGCCGGTGGCAGGGGCGCACTACTACTCTTTGACCAAGGGCGAGGTCCTCAAGAAGGCCGTCCCGAGCCCCGGCGACCTGGAGCGGCTGACCGGCAAGGTGAAGGCCCATCTCGAAGCGGGAAGCTACCCGGTGGCGCCCGACGTAGACGAGGCCTCGTGCCTGTATTGTGACCTGGCGCTGGTCTGTCGCTCGGGGCCGCGCCTGGCTCGCAAGCAGATGGGTGGAGAGGAAAACACGAACGCATGAGTCTCACGCCGGAACAGGAACGCGCCGCCCATGCCCCCGCCAGCGTGTCGGTGACGGCGGGGGCGGGCACGGGCAAGACCCACATGCTCACCGCGCGCTACCGTCATCACCTGGAAGCGCACGGCCTCTCGCCGCTCGAGATCGTGGCCGTCACCTTCACCAAGAAGGCCGCCGCCGAGATGCGATCGCGCATCCGGGAAATGGTCGCAACCTCGATGCAGGCCACCCCCGACCTGGTGGCGGAGCTCGAGGCCGCTCCCATCAGCACCCTGCACGTGCTCGCAGCGCGCATCTGCCGCGAGCACCCCGAGGCCGCCGAGGTCCCGCCCGACTTCGCTGTGCTCGATGAGCTGGAGGGCAAGCTGTGGCGAGAGGAGCGGATCGCCGAGCTGTTCACGGCGCTGCCCGAGACGATTCTCGAGGCGGTTCCCTTCTCGCTCCTGGACCCCGCCATCCGGGCGTTCCTCGACGATCCCTGGACCGCGCAGCGGGCACTGAGGCAGGATCCCGGCGCCTGGGCCGGCATGGCGCGCGAGGCGCGAAAGGAGGCCGCCGAGGCCCTGTTCGCGGATGAGACCTGGACGCAGACCGTCGGTTCGGTGCGCTCCCTTGTCGGTCCCGAGGGGGATGCGATCGAGAACACCAGGCGCTCGGCCCTTTCAGGCCTGGAATCGCTCGAGTCGGCGCACCAGGCGGGCACGAGCTTGCGTCAGGCGCTCGAGGCCCTTCAGGCCTTGCCGATGCGGGGCGGATCCAAGAAGAACTGGGGCGAAGAGAAATTCGAGGCCGTCAAGGTGGCCCTCAAGGCGCTGCGCGAACTCGTCGGGGATGCTCTGAAGGCCGGGCTCCTCACCCTCGAGCTGGGCGAGGCCGATCGCGTCTTGGCCGATCTCTTGCCTCTCCTGAGGGAGGCTTACGCCCTGGCCACGGCGCACATGGCCCGAGCCAAGCGAGAGGCCAAGGTGCTGGATTTCAGCGACCTGGAGCTCGGGGCCCTGCGCGCCCTCGGCCAGCTCGAGGTCGTGGCCTACTACGCCGCGCGCTGGAAGGCGTACTTGGTGGACGAATTCCAGGACACCAACCCGGTCCAGGCCGAGCTGCTCGAGCGCCTCACGGGAGGGGCGATCCTCACGGTGGTCGGCGACGAGAAGCAGGCCATCTACGGCTTCAGGCGGGCGGACGTGGCGGTCTTCCGGCGCTTTCGCGCTCGCATCGTGGCCGAAGGCGGCCTGCATGTCTCGTTGACTAAGAGCTTCCGCACTCACGGGGAACTGCTGGCCCCCCTCAATCGGCTTTTCGAGCCCGTCCTGGGCGAGCTGCACCAGGCGCTCGTCGCGACGCGGCAGGAGCATCCGGCAGGGACGCCCGTGGTGGTCGCTTTTTCCGTCGCAACGGACAAGGAGTTGCACAAGGGTGTGGACAAGTCGGCGCGTCAGCGATCCGAGGCGAAGCGCCTCGCGCGGCAGCTCAGGGAGCTGCTGGACGCGGGTGCCCTCGTCCTCGACAAGCCCAAGTGCGCGTTGCGCCCCATCCGGCCCGGGGACGTGGCCATCCTCGCGCGCACCTGGGAGCCGCTCGAGGTCTACGGCGAGGCGCTCGCCGCGGAGGGCATCCCGTTCGTGCATGCCGGGGGCGGAAGCCTGATGGATACCCGCGAGGCGAGGGACGGCTGGGCCTTGCTGCGCTTCTTGGCGAGTCCCGAGGACGACCTGGCCCTGGTCGCGGTGCTGCGCAGTCCCTTCTTCGCCCTGAGCGATCGCGCCCTGCTCGGCTTCGCCGCAGCCCTGCCCGCGGCCGGCGGCTACTGGCAGGCCCTGAAGGCGCTCGAGAACCCGTCCGCCGAGTGGGGCAGGGCGAGGGATATTCTCGGCCCCCTGCTCAGGACCGCACGCGCCGAGTCCGCGAGCCGGGCCCTGCAGGAGGTGGATCGGTACTGCGGCTACACGGCGGTGCTCGCGAACCTGCCCAATCCGGTGCGGCGCCTGGCGGACTGGCGAGCGTTCCTCGACTTCGTGCGGGGCCTGGAGGGCGACGGGACCGATCTCTTCCCCCTGGTGCGGCGCCTGCGCCGCTTGCTGGATGCCGAGGTGAACGTGCCACGCCCGTCCCTGGAGGCCCGGGATGCGGTCTCGCTCATGACCGTCCACGCCTCCAAGGGCCTGGAGTGGCCGCTGGTGGTGGTGCCTGACCTGGCGCGCTCGGCGCCTGCGGGGCGCGATCGCGTCCTGCTGGACGCCGAGCGGGGCGTGGCCCTGGGCCTGGGCAAGGAGCTGGAAGGAAGCGGCGATCCTGCCCTCTTCACCATCCTGAAGCAAGAGCAGCTCGCGCGCGAGGCGGCCGAGGCGAGGCGGGTGATGTACGTGGCGATCACCCGGGCGCGAGACTACCTCATGCTCACCTCCACCGATCCCAGGGGCGGCAGCATGGACTTCCTCTCCCCCGGATTCGCCGCAGCGGGGCTCGTCGTCGAGGCGGCACCCTTCGAGGCGGAGGATGCCCTGCCCCCGGAGCCTCGACTTCCGCCTCCGCCCGAGCCGCCTGAGAGCCACCTCTTCTGAGAACGACCAGGGGCCCGGCGAGTCTCGCCGGGCCCCTGGTGTGTTCGGGATTTACTTCTTGAGGTAGCTCTGCAGGAACTTGGCCCACTGGGTGGTGCCGAAGATCTGGTGCGAACCGTCGCTGTAGGCGGCGTTGTAGGTCTCGAGGCCGAAGTAGATCTTGAGGCCGGTGAAGGCGCCGCCGGGCAGGCGGTTGGTCATGCTCAGGACGACCGAGCGCGTCAGCTGGGTGTTCACTTCCTTGGCGAGGGCCTTGGTCGTGGCGGGCAGGCTCGACTCCTGGATCAGGTTGCAGAAGAGGCCCAGGTCGATGGCGTCCTCTTCGCCGCTGCCGGTGGCCGAGAGGTTCGCGGCCTTGTTGACGACGCCGGCGAGGGCGGCCTTGAAGGCGGGGGTCGAAAGGCCGGCCTGCAGGTCGGTGGCCAGCGCGTTGACGCCGGGGACGACGCGATCCTTGAGCTTCTGGAGGTCGATCGACGAGAGGGTCGACTCCTGGTTGGCCTTCTTGTACCAGGCGCTGTAGGTCTCGACGATCTTGCTCGAGAACTCGCGGGGGTACATGCCGGGGGTCTTCGAGAGGGCCGAGGTCAGGGACTGGTAGTCCCAGCCGTCGCCGGGCTCGACCTTCTCGGACGAGACCAGGAAGTCCGCCACGTCGCGCAGCTGATAGGCCGTCTCGGCGTGGCCCAGAAGGCAGGTGTCGAAGCCGATCACGTCGAACTTGGCCTTGCTCGACACCTTCTGGGTGGCGCGCCACAGGTCGACCAGGTTGAGGTTGTTGCCGCTCTGATCGTCCCAGCAGAAGGACTTGAGGTGGTTGGGCGAGGCGAAGGCGCCGCCGCCGTGGTTCCACATGACGAGCATCGAGCGCTTGGAGGGATAGTTCTTGGTGCCCCAGTTGATGAACTTCTCGAGGGTCGCCGACGAGCCGGTGTCGACTTCCTTGGAGGCCTTGGGGATGACCGCGCCGCCGTCGTCGATGACGGGCGAGACGAGGGTGCTGTTCACGCCCTTGGGGTCGTTCTTGATCTCGACGATGCGCGAGTCGCCTTCGCGGTCCTGGTCGACGAGGGCCACGACCTTCACGCGCTCGGAGGTCAGGCCGGCTTCCATCTCGTTGAGGTCCTTGGCGGCGAAGGGCGAGAGGTTGTTGTCACCCGCGATGTAGACGAAGACCGTCCAGTCCGAGGCGCCCGCCTTGGAGCCCTTGGTGCCCTGGGCGTTCATGTCCCCGGCGCCGCCGCCGAACAGCCCCGCGGGCATCACGCCGCAACCGGTCACCATGAGCGAAGTGGCAAGGCTGAGAAGCAGGGCGGATTTCTTGAACATGGTGACCTCCGAAGTGGTTGGGTTGGTGCCTGTTTGAAGGTTATCGGTTGTGCGAGGGTGTAACTGTCGTTAAAAAACAGTTAAAAGTGCTGCGAGGCGGATCCAAAAAAACCGCCCCCCGGAAGGCTCCGGGGGGCGGCGCGGGGCGGGATTCTTACAGGTTCTTGAGCATGTGCATGTAGGCGTCGGCGGCTTCCTTGAGCAGTTGCGCCTGCTGGAAGAGCGCGGAGTTCTCGCCGGCCTGGCCCTTGGTGGCGGTGAGCTGCTCGGTCAGCGTGATGATCTCGGTGACCGGCGCCCGGGTGGCCGCAGCGTGCGCGAGCCCTTCGTAGAGGGTCGCGAGCTGCGACTGGATCTGCTCGATCCCGGTCGTCAGCTGGTTGACCGCCGAGACGAGGTGGGTCAGGGTCTCGTTGCGATCCGCGCTGGTCGCGAGGCGGACGGCGCCGCTCGGGGCCACCGGGGCCATCGCCGGGACGAACGGGTTTGCCTCGACCGCGATCGCAGCCGGCACCGACGGGGCCTGCGGGATCGAGACGATCGGGGCGGGAGCCGGCGCATAGACCGGCTCGACGCGAGCGGGTTCGGGGGCCGGGGCTGCGAACACGGGCTCGACGGGCGGGGCTGCGAACACGGGCTCGACGGGCGGGGCCGCGAACACGGGCTCGACGGGCGGGGCCGCGAACACGGGCTCGACGGGCGGTGCCGCGAACACGGGAGCCGCCGGCGGTGCCGCGAAGACCGGATCGGCCGCAGGAGCCTCGAAGGCCGGATCGCTGGTGAAGCTCGCGATCAGATCGTTGATCTCGGTGTCGACCGAGGGGCTCGCGAACGGATCGAGCGAAGCGGCATCGAAGGCGGGGGGCTGGGCGGCGGCCGGTGCGGCTGGAGCCTCGAAGGGGAGCCCCTGGGGCTCGAAGCTGGGCGCCTGCGGCTCGAAGCCGACCGGCATCGGGTCGTTGGCGGTCTGGTAGAGGGCGAGCAGGTCGTTCAGGGTCGCGTCGTCGCCGCTGCCGGCGGGATCCTGGCCCCCCCAGTAGTTGCCCGTCTGGCCGGCGGGCATCCCTTCGGAGGGGTTGTTGAGAAACGGCAAGTCCACGTTCTGATTCCGCCTTTCGTGTTTTGATGACCCCGCGGGGGCTACTCGCCGAGCTTCAGGACGGCCATGAAGGCTTCCTGCGGAATTTCGACGCGACCGACCTGCTTCATGCGCTTCTTGCCTTCCTTCTGCTTCTCGAGCAGCTTGCGCTTGCGGGAGATGTCGCCCCCGTAGCACTTGGCGAGCACGTTCTTGCGCATGGCGCTGATCGTCTCGCGGGCGACGACCTTGTTGCCGATCGTCGCCTGGATGGGGACCTCGAACATCTGCCGGGGGATCAACTCCCGGAGCTTCTCGGCGAGCTGTCGACCGACCGACTGGGCGCGATCCTTGTGGATGATGGCCGAGAGGGCGTCGACGATCTCACCTGCCAGCTGGATGTCCAGCTTGACCAGCCTGGACTCCCGGTAGCCGACCAGCTCGTAGTCCATGGACGCATAGCCCTTGGTCCTGCTCTTGAGCTGATCGAAGAAGTCCGAAACGAGTTCCGCAAGCGGAATCTCGTAGGTCAACTGGGTCCGGTCGGTGCTGAGGTATTCCATGTTGATGAATACCCCACGCTTCCCTTGCGCTAACTCCATCACGGCGCCCACGTAGTCGGAGGGGGCGATGACGGAGACCTTGACGTAGGGCTCCTCCATCTTCTCGATCTTGACCGGATCGGGGAGGTTGGTGGGATTGTCGACCATGACGACCTCGCCGCCGATCTTGGTGATCCGGTAGACGACCGAGGGGGCCGTGGCGAGCAGGGTCAGGCCGTACTCGCGCTCGAGGCGCTCCTGGATGATCTCCATGTGGAGCAGGCCCAAAAAGCCGCAGCGGAAGCCGAAGCCGAGCGCAGTCGAGCTCTCGGGCTCCCACTGAAGCGAGGCGTCGTTGAGGGTCAGCTTCTCGAGGGCCTCGCGCAGCTGGGGGTAGTCCTCGGCGCTGGTCGGGTAGAGACCGCAGAAGACCATGGGCACGGCCTGCTTGTAGCCGGGCAGGGCCTCCTTGGCGGGGTTGTTCGCCAGGGTGATGGTGTCGCCCACCCGCGCGTCCTGGACGTTCTTGATGGCGCCTGCCAGGTAGCCGACCTCGCCGATGCCGAGCTCCTGGACCGGGGTCTGCTTGGGGCGCAGGACGCCCAGCTCGGTGATGGTGATCTGGGCGCCGGTCGCCGCCATGCGGATGGTGTCGCCGACCTTGAGCTTGCCGTTGAAGACGCGGAAGAAGACGACCACGCCCCGGTAGGCGTCGTAGTACGAGTCGAAGATGAGCGCCTGCAAAGGAGCGGCCGGATCGCCCTTGGGCGCGGGGATCTTGGCGACGATCTGCTCGAGGATGTCCTGGATGCCGATGCCCGCCTTGGCCGAGGCGAGCACCGCGTCGGAAGCATCGAGGCCGATCACGTCCTCGATCTCCTTCTTGACGCGCTCGGGCTCGGCACCCGGCAGATCGATCTTGTTGAGGACCGGGACGATCTCGAGGTCGTGCTCGAGGGCCAGGTAGACGTTGGCGAGGGTCTGGGCCTCGACGCCCTGCGAGGCGTCCACCACCAGGATCGCGCCCTCGCAGGCGGCCAAGGAGCGCGAGACCTCGTAGGTGAAGTCCACGTGGCCCGGGGTGTCGATCAGGTTGATGACGTAGTCCTGGCCGTCGTTCGCGCGGTAGTCGAGGCGCACGGCCTGGGCCTTGATGGTGATGCCGCGCTCGCGCTCGATGTCCATCGAGTCGAGCAACTGCTCCTCCATCTCGCGGGAGGCGACCGTGCCCGTGAACTCCAGGAGCCGGTCGGCCAGGGTCGACTTGCCGTGGTCGATGTGGGCGATGATCGAGAAATTCCGGATGCGATCCGTCGGGACGGTCATGGGGGCTTCCCTTCTACCTGTGTCGAGACCTCGAAGCGTCCATTATAGCGCGGAAAGCCGCCGCGAGCGAACCGAATCGGATCCCTGAATTTTAGCGTCGTCTTAAACTCTGCTTAAGAAAGATCCCCGGCGATCCCTGCGATAGTTCTTGCAGATTTCATAAACATTTCGTCCCGTCCATCTTCGGAAGGAGCGTCCGGTATGCGTCACACCAAGGCCCTGTCCACTCTGCTTGCCGTCTCGGCTGCGCTGACCCTGCTTGCGGGCTGCGGCATGACCCCCGGCGCGAGCGTCACGTCGCAGACCGAGGCGGTCGGCTTCGATGCGCTCGCCTCCAAGACCCTCAAGGAAGGCTTCAAGCAGGTCCACGAGGCGATCTTCAGCAAGATCGACACCAACGGCGACAAGTACATCGACGAGTACGAGGCCGGCCCCTACTTCAACCTGATCAAGGAGTTCCCCAAGGCCGACAAGACCAAGAGCGGCAAGACCGGCAACGGCAAGATCTCGCGCAGCGAGTTCCTGAAGTACGCCACCGCCGGCGGCTTCCTGACGGGCAAGGATAGCCCGGTCGCGTTCCTGAACCGGATGCGCGCCTTCCTCGCCACGGCCTTCAACCGCCTCGACCAGCGTGAGCCCGGCAGCGGCCTGTTCGGCAAGGGCGACGGTTACCTCTCGACCGAGGAGCTCAGCGACAAGGCGCTCGCCAAGCTGGGCCTGGGCTTCGCCTACGACAAGATCCACGTCCGGGTGACGATCCCGAGCTTCGATCCCGCCGACATCTCGGCCTCGGACAAGACCGGCGACGGCAAGCTCAGCCAGGCCGAGTTCGAGGACCTGTACATGACCTCGGTGGTCAAGGCCATCAACCCCAACTACGTCCCCGGCGGCAACACCCCCGCCCCGGCCCCGGTCGATCCGGCCCCGGCCCCGGCCCCGGCGCCCGCCGACCCCAACGCCCCGGCGCCCGCTCCTGCCGTCGAGTGGTGGGGCCTCTAGACCTCACTCGAAAAAGGACCGCCCCCGTTCGGGGCGGTCCTTTTTTATTGCTTTTGCAGCTGCCCAGGAAACGATGACGGATTCATGACACAACGCCAACCCGGCCATGATACGGCGTCCGTATCATTGAAGGAGGGCCGAGACGGCCCTCTTGTCCCGTCGATGAAAGGCAGGTTGCATCTTGAAACTGGACGATTTCCGGCTCACGCTCGGCTCGAAGCAGTACGTTCCCATCGTCATCGGCGGGATGGGGGTCGACATCTCCTCGGCCGATCTGGCGCTCGAGGCGGCCCGCCTCGGGGGGATCGGCCACATCTCCGATGCGCTCTCCGCAGCGGTCTCGGATCGGCGCTTCAAGACCACCTTCCTGCGGGACAAGGCCGAGCTGTACCGGGATCACCGCGAGATGGAGCACAAGCGCGACGTCCAGTTCGACCTCTCGGCCGTGCGCGAGGCCACCCTGCGGCACGTCGGCGGCACCATGGACGCCAAGCGCGGCGATGGCGCCATCTTCGTCAACATCATGGAAAAGCTCACCATGAACGCCCCCAAGGCGACCCTCAAGGCGCGGCTGGAGGCCTCCATGGACGCCGGGGTGGACGGCATCACCCTGAGCGCCGGCCTGCACCTGGGCTCGCTCGAGCTGGTCGCCGATCACGCCCGCTTCCGCGACGTCCAGTTCGGGATCATCGTCTCGTCGGCCAGGGCGCTCAACCTCTTCCTCAAGCGCGCCAAGCGCCTGGATCGCATGCCGGACTTCGTGGTGGTGGAGGGCCCCCTGGCGGGCGGGCACCTGGGCTTCGGCCTTGACGAGTGGCCCCGCGCCAACCTCAAGGACATCGTCAACGAGGTCATGGCCTTCCTCGCCAAGGAGGGGCTCTCCATCCCGGTCATCCCCGCGGGGGGCATCTTCACGGGCACCGACGCCGTCGAGTACCTCCAGGCCGGGGCCGCGGCCGTCCAGGTGGCGACCCGCTTCACCGTCACCCGCGAGTGCGGCCTGCCCGATTCGGTCAAGCAGGTCTACCTGGGGGCCGAAGAGGCGGACGTGGAGGTCAACACCCAGTCGCCGACCGGCTATCCCATGCGGATGCTCAAGCAGTCGCCCGCCATCGGCTCCAACATCAAGCCCAACTGCGAGACCTTGGGCTACCTGCTCGACTCCGAGGGGCGCTGCAGCTACCTCGAGGCCTACAACGCGACGCCCGTCGACGAGAAGGGACGCAAGCAGCCCGTGCGGGAGCGCACCTGCCTCTGCACCCACATGAACACCTTCAAGGTCTACACCTGCGGCCACTACGTCTACCGCCTCAAGGAGACGACGGTCCTCGAGGCGTCGGGGCGCTACCACGTGCCGAGCGCCGAGCACGTCTTCAGGGACTACCAGTACAGCGAGGACCACAAGATCGCCCTGCCGAAGCTCGATGGCTTGGTCGTTCCCGCCTAAGGGATCGGCTTCTCGCCAAAACAGCCCCTCGCCCCGACCGGGGCGAGGGGCGCGGCTTTTCTTCAGCCGCCGATGAGCCGGGCGACCGTCTCCAGCACCTCCGCGTAGGGCGGGGTGGTCGAGACCCGGTGGTCGCAGGCGCTGGCCTGGCCGTTCTCCAGGGCGATGAGCCCCAGGCGCCGCTCGACCTCGTCGGGCGTGCTGCCCCGCGCTTCCATGCGCTCCTTGAGGGTCTCGGGCGAGGGGCTCTCGAGGAAGATCGCCCGCGCCTTGCCGGGGGCCAACAGGTCGCGCAGGTGCTGGACGCCCGCCATGTCGAGGACGCACACCAGGTCGTGCCCCCCGTTCTCGAGGAACTGCCCGGCCGGCAGGCCGTAGCGCCGGCCGCCGTAGGTGGTGGACTCCAGCAGCTTGCCCGACGCCAGCAGGAAATCGAACTGCTCGTCGCTGACGAAGTAGTAGTCGATGCCTTCCTGCTCGCCGTTTCGCGGGGCGCGGGTGGTGCAGGTGACGGCGCGCTTGAGACCCGGCACGCGCCGGGGCAGGTCCTTGGCGAGGCTGGTCTTGCCCGTTCCCGACGGGCCGATCAGGATCCATACGTTGCCGGCCATGGGGTCTCCTTACAAAGGAACTTGATGAGATCCCCCCACCCCCAACCCCGCCCCACCGGGGGGCGGGGAGTCTGGTTGGCATGGGACTGCCCTTACCATACCGCCCAAAAGGCGAGGGGGGAAGGCGTCAGCCTTCCCCCCTCGAAACCCTCCAGGGCTTACTTGCCCTGGTAGGGGCCCGCGATCGCGAGGCCCGCGGCGTCGGGCTTGACGATCTTCCTGGCGGCCTGGTTGACGGCTTGCAGGGTGACGCCCTGGATCAGCTTGGGGTAGCGGCCCCAGAAGTCGAGGCCCAGGCCGTAGCGCTCGATCGAGCTGAGCGAGCCGGCCATCCCGGAGTTGGTCGCGAGGTCCACCGCGCTGCTGCCGATGAAGGCCGTCTTGGCCTTGGCCAGCTCGTCGGCGGTGACGCCCTTGGTGACGAACTTGCCGAGCTCGCGCTTGAGGGCGTCGAGGGCCGTTGGGACGTTGGCGGGGTTGACCGTGACGGTCGCGGTCCAGGGGCCCGGGCCGAAGGTGGGCCGGATGCTGGAGCGCGCGTCGTAGGTCAGGCCCATCTCGTCGCGCAGCTTGATGCCGAGGCGCGCCGACAGGGGGCTGCCGCCGAGCACGAAGTTGGCGATGCGCACGGCGTAGTAGTCCGGGTCCATCCGGCGGACGGTGGTGGGGTTGCCGTAGACGATGGCGACGTTGGTCTGGTCCATCATCGGGATGATGGTCTTGGAGGCCTTGGCCGGCATGCCGTCGGGGATGGAGACGGCCGCGACCGCGACCTTGGGCCAGGCGGCGAAGCGCTGCTCGAGCTTCGCGACCACGGCGTCGGCGCTCACGTCGCCCACCACCGCGAGCACGACGCCGTTGGGGCCGTAGTGCTTGGCATGGAAGGCCCTGAGGTCCTCGGGGGTGATGCTCTCGATGGCCTTGATCTGCTGCTGGGGGTCCAGGTCGTAGTAGGGGTGACCCGGCTGGTAGATCGCGTGGTTGAAGGCGCGTCCGGCCCGGGTGGCGGGCTGCTCCTCGGCCTGCTTGATCGAGGTGATCCAGTTGGCCTTGAGCTTGGCGAGCTCGCTCTCGGGGAACGCGGGGGTCATCATTTCCTCGGCGAGCACGTCGAGGGTGCGGTCCAGGTCCTTGGAGAGGGTCGAGCCGCTGATGCCGGTGGTCTCGGTGCCGCCCGAGAAGCCGACGCTCGCGCCGACGAACTCGAGGTCACCCGCGATTTTGAGCTTGTCGCGCTTGGTGGTCCCTTCCTCCAGCATGGAGGCGGTCAGAGAGGCGAGGCCCTCCTTGCCCTCGGGGTCGTGGACCCCGCCGGTGCGGACGAAGCCGTCGATGGCCACGGTGGGGTTGTTCTTGTTCTGGAGCACCAGGACGGTCATGCCGTTCGACAGGACGCGCCGCACCGGCACGGTGAGCTTCTGCTCCTTGACCGGGCGCTTCTCGAAGTCCATCAGGGGAAGGGGCTTGACCGGGGCGTTGTTCGCGACGGCCTTGCCGCTGCCGGCATTCTTGGGCTGGGGGCGCACCGGGCCGTCGGGGGTGGCGACGTAGTACCCGATGGTCAGGTTGTCGTCGTGGAGGTAGGTCTTGGCGACGCGCTGAATGTCGGCGGGGGTGACCTTCTTGACCTCGTCCAGGAGGGCGAAGGCCCGCTGCCACTTGCCCGCCATGGCCTCGTACTCGCCGAGGTTGATGGCGAGACCCTCGGTGCCGTTGTTCTGGAAGATGTAGCCCGCCTCGGCCTGGTTCTTGGCCTTCTGGAGCTCCTGGAGCTCGACCGGGGTGGTCTTGAGCTTCTCGAGCTCGGCGCGCATGGCCTGTTCGGCGTCCTCGTGCTTCACGCCGGGGCGCACGGTCATGCCGATGCGGAACAGGGAGGGATCGCGCTGGAGGCCGCAGTCGGCCCAGGCGTCGGTGGTGATCTCCTTGTCGACCAGGGCCTGGTAGAGGCGCGAGGTCCGGCCGCTGCCCATGAGGGTCTCGAGGACCTTGAGGGCGGCGATGTCCTTGTGGTTGACCGAGGGGATGTGCCAGCCGGTCTGGACCAGGTTGGTCTCGCCGCGCTTGCGCAGGGTGAAGCGGCGGATGCCCTCCTGGGGCTCCTCGGCGGTGTACATGGGCGGGATGTGCTTGGCGGCGGGGATGGCGCCGAAGTACTTCTCGATGAGCTTGATGGCGTCCGCGCTCTTGAAGTCGCCGACCAGCACCGCCACCGCGTTGTTGGGGTGGTAGAAGGTGTTGTAGAACTCCTTGAGGCGCGCGGTGGGGACGCCCTCGACGTCGCTGCGCCAGCCGATGGTCGAGTGGTGGTAGGGGTGGGCCTGGTAGGCCTGGGCGGTGATCGCCTCGTAGAGGTTCATGACGGGGCTGCTCTCGCCGCGCTCCATCTCGTTGCGCACGACCGTCATCTCGCTCTGGCGCTCCGAGTCGAGGATCAAGGAGTTGCGCATGCGGTCGGCCTCGAGCCGGATGCCCATCTCGAGCTTGTCGCTCGAGTAGGTCTCGAAGTAGTTGGTCCGGTCCGTCCAGGTGGTGGCGTTGAAGTCCGCCCCGTTGCGCTGCAGGAGCTGCGAGATCTGGCCCTTGCCGAGGTTCTTGGTGCCCTTGAACAGCATGTGCTCGAGCATGTGGGTCGAGCCCGTCCAGCCCGTGGCCTCGTTGCGCGAGCCGACCTTGTAGGTGACGACCCAGGTCACGACCGGCGCGGCGTGGTTCTCCTTGAGGATGACCTTCATGCCGTTCTTGAGGGTGTACTCCTGGATCGGGCCCGCGATCGTCTGGGTGCTCTTGATGGCGGGAGCGGCCAGGGCGTAGGCCGGCATGACGGGCACCGTCAGGGCGGTGCCGAGCGCCAGGGCCAGGGCGGCGAGGGGGTGTCGATTCATGCGGCGGTGTCCTCTCTCGAAAGTCCAGGCGCGAGCCGTGGAATGGAAGGCGTTTGCCATAGGGGCGGTTTGTCGCCGGGTGTACGAACGATGGCCCATGTTATCACGCCCCTTGCCGGGACGCAGGGCCGCCCGGGGTGGTCGCTTCCCCACGGCTGTGCTATGATGCGTACTGTTGCTTGTCAACATTGCACACGAGGAAACAACCCAGTAAGCCGTCTCCTGATCGTTGGAGGATCTGCCCATGGGAACTCCCGAGCAACACGCGTCCTTCCACCTCGGTCTCACCTGGTCCGAGGCGGTGCCGCTGCTCTCGCGCCTGATCACCTCCCCGGCCCCGCTGGATGGGAGCGATCGCGATCGCCTCCTGGCCGCGGCCGCGGCCTGCCGCCTCGCGCGCACCGAGCTCGAAACGGCCCACGAGCGCCATTCCCTTCTGCGTCTGGCCGCTCCGCTCTACTCGGAGGAGACCCTCGGCGAGGCCCTGCTCACCGCCGAGCGCGCCCTCGTCTCCCTGAGCCAGCCCATCGCCGGCGCCGAGCGCTTCATGCTCGCCTCGGGCCGCCTCCACTGGCTGTTCGAGTTCCTCTCGGACACCTGCAACCTGCTGCTGCGCGACGTGGCCCGCGGGACGCTGCCGCGAGCGGCGAGCTGATCCCTTAGAGCACCTAACGAAACCAGGCATGTTACGACCATTGGCCGCCGGGGGCGGCTGGGTGGAGCAGTTTCGTTAGGTGCCCTTATCTTAATCGAGGGTTATTCACCCCATAAGAAAGATCCCGGTCTCGCGCCGCGATATCCCGTATGTGTGGTGTTAATACGCCAAGGAGGGTCGCCGTGAGCCGGAACGTCAAGACCAAGGCCTTTTGGATCACCGCGCTGCTGGGCACGACGCTTCTGGCCGGCTGCGGCGCCGATCCCGGCGTGATGGTCGACAACGGCAAGGCGCAGAAGGACCTGAGGCTCAACAAGGGCCTTCCCGGCACCCAGCAGGGCGTCAACAACGACCAGGCCGTCCTCCAGGCCCTCTTCACCGACATGCGCCAGATGCGCACCACGCTGCGCAACGTGCAGTGCGACCTGACCGGCTACTTCGTCAGCGACAAGGACGGCTCGGTGGGATCCATCCAGACCCGCTTCTGCTACGAGCTGCCCAACAAGACCTCGCTCGCCATCAAGCAGAGCAGCGACGGCAGCACCGTCGGCACCAAGATGGTCTGGAGCGGCGGCCAGCAGATCGCCGTCAAGACCAAGCTGCTCGGCTTCTGGCTCAAGACCAGCGTCGACGTCCACGACAGCCGCACGGCGGACCACCGCGGCTACTTCATCGACGAGACCGGCATCAACCCGATGATGGACACCTTCTTCGACCCGCGCAACCAGGTGACGCTCGTCGGCCAGGGCAACCTCGGCAGCATGCCCGTCATCCAGGTCGGCATCGTCTCGCCCCGCAGCCTGAAGGGGGTCGCCCGCGAGGTCTTCACCATCGACTCCCAGCGCAAGATGCCCGTCATCCGAGAGCTGTACGACCGCAGCAACCGCCTGGTCCACCGCATCCGCATGGACAACATCGTCATGAACGCGACCATGCCCTCCAACGCATTCTCGCTCGATTAACCCGGGCCCGGGTCCACATGCGCCCGATGGCGATTGCCGCACCAGCCTCGCCACGCCCCTTACTCCGGGAAACCCCCTGAGGGACGGGGTTATGCCCCACTCGATCGGGCCCAGAACGGCCCGTGGATTAATCTTTGCTTAGCCAATTCTTAGAAAAAGCTTGCATTTCCTCGCCTAGCGCGATAGGATGAATTCATCGACCGGTTCTGGAGAGCCGGGAGGCCCGAGAGGGCGCCGCTTCAAGTCGAAGGGCCGCAAGGCGGGACGACGGGAGGGGTATCGAACACCCGAGGTTTCGATCGCGGGTGGGGAGCCGGAGCCCCGAGAGGGGGGACGGATAGGGGGCGCCGCCGAAGTGGCGCCGCGGGGTTTCATGACGGGTTCGTCGCCGGAAACGGGGGATGGCTCGGAGGGAAATGTCGCAGGGGGATGAAAGTCACCCTGAAGTGGACTCAAAGGTCCACGGAGGACGTACCGGACGCGTGAGTGTCCTGCGCCGCAAGCGCACCGGTGAAGCGACACTGGAAGGCCCCTCGACCCGGGTAGGGAGACGGTCTCGCAAGAGGCAGTCGACTCGCCGGGGAGATGAACGGAGCACCGGGCCGAAAGGCAGGGAGCGCGACTGGAAACAGTCGAGGGTGGAGCCGGAAGCGGCGCTGCCGGGACCTGGAGACAGGGAAGACGCCGTTCATTGGTCTCGCTTTTCCAGGAGTGAGCACGGGCGCACCCCGTCGAGAGTGCCACGGAGTCTGTAGCAGGCCTGAAAAGGCCGACGCCGGATTTCGGTGGGGATCGAATCGGTCCCTGAAACGTAGGTTGAGATACTTGCGATGGAACTACGGTGGGTGTGGCGACACCCGGCGCCTCGAGCGCGAGGTCGAAGTGACGACCGAGCCGGATCCAAAGCAGCAACCCCCGCGGAGCGAAAGCTCGGCGGGGATTGGTGTTTTTGGGGGGATCGTCAGTTTTTGCCTCGGGCTTCAAACGCTTCCCAGGCTTCCTGGCAGTGGGACGGCAGGATGAGCACGTCGGGCCGGGCCTGGTGAAACGCGTGAAGGCGGCTCATGGTGTCCAGGTAGCCCTTCCAGTCGGAGAAGATCAGGCGCGCGATCCCCATGGGCGGGCGGTTTTCCTTGAAGGCCCGGGTCTTGTAGACCGCGTCGGCCACCAGGAAGACGGGGCCCTCCTCGGTCCGGAGCATGAGGCCGTGGTGGCCCTCGGCGTGCCCCGGCAGGGGGACGGCGACGACGCTTTGGTCCCCGCACAGGTCGGCGCCCCGGTTGAACGGGGCGTAGGTCGCGCCCAGGTCGCAGGCGGGCAGGTCCTCGAAGTGGGAGGAGCGCGCCTCGAAGTCGTCGGGCAAGAGGCCCCTCAGGAAGCCCGCGCGCACCGCGCCGAGGCCCGTCAGAGGGCGCATGGCCGCGTAGCTCTCGGAAGAGTAGAGGTAGCGGGCCTCGGGAAAGTCCCGGACCGCCCCGACGTGATCCGCGTGAAAGTGGGACAGCACGACGGTCTTGACCTGCTCGGGCGCGACCCCTCGCGCGGCCAGCTGGGTGGCGGCGCTCTCTTCGGGGCTGAAGCTCACCGGCGTGAGCTTGGCGTAGAGGCGGTTGGGGTAGCTGGCGGTCTCCTGGTGGAAGCGATCGGAGTAGCCGGTGTCGAAGAGGATCGCGCCGTGCTCCGGGTGCGCGATGAGGGCCACCAGCGCGGGGAGGGTGCAGGGGCGCATGGGGGCCCCCTTCACGACGACCCCTTCCGGGTGGACGCAGGAGCCGGCGGCGAACAGGCGCAAGGTGACGGTGGGGGTGCGGCTGGTCTGCATCGACGGAGGTCCTTTCGGGATCGCGCGCTTTTCCCTGACGTGCGAGGGCGTGTCGGATGATAGCATACGATCCCTCGGGGGTCAGTGCGCCTCCTCGAGACCGAGCAAGGAGTCGTCGGTGCAGCAAGCTTTGGACGTGGCGGTGATCGGGGCGGGGCAGGCGGGACTGGCGATGGGCTACCACCTCGCCAGGATCGGCCTGAGCTTCGAGCTGCTGGACGCGGCCCCGGCGATCGGCCAGGTGTGGCGCGATCGCTACGACTCGCTCACCCTCTTCACGCCTTCCCAGTACAACGACTTGCCCGGCATGCCCTTTCCCATGGCACCCGACCGCTATGCCACCAAGGACGAGGTCGCGGATTACCTGGTGGCCTACGCCGAGCGATTCGAGCTGCCCGTCCGGTGCAACGCCCGGGTCTCGCGCCTTTCGCGGACGGCGGCGGGTTACCGGATCGAGGCGGGGGGCGAGGTCAAGGAGGCCAGGCAGGTCGTGGTCGCGACGGGGCCGTTTCAGCGCCCCTTCGTTCCGGCCTTCGCCTCGGCGCTCTCGCGCGAGGTGTTCCAGGTCCACAGCGCCATGTACCGGAACCCCGCGCAGCTCCCCGAGGGGGAGGTGCTGGTGGTGGGGGCCGGGAACTCGGGCGCCCAGATCGCCGAGGAGCTGTCCGGCTCGCGCAAGGTCTATCTCTCGGTCGGCAGGCGTGATCTCCACCTGCCGCGGCGCTTCCTGGGGCGCGAGATGTTCTGGTGGCTCAAGGCCGTGGGCTTCCTCGATGTCTCGCTCGCCACGCCGATCGGTCGGTGGCTGAGGCGGCGAGACGTCCAGTTCTACACCGATATCCCCCGGCTGGTCAGGGAGAACGGCCTGGAGCTTCTGGGGTGGGCGGTGGCTGCCGAGAACGACGCGATCGCCTTCGATGACGGCCGGCGCCTGGGCGTCAAGAGCGTCGTCTGGGCGACGGGCTTCCGGTACGATTTCGACTGGCTGCAGGTTCCTGTTCTCGACGAGCGGGGCAAGCCCCTCCATCGGCGGGGGGTGAGCGCCTCGGAAGGCCTCTACTTCCTCGGCCTGCCCTGGCTGTACCGGCGCAGCTCGGCCCAGCTGGGCGGCGTGGGACGGGATGCGGAGTTCCTGGCCCGGCGGATCGAGGAGGTGACCCTCGATCGCGCCGAAAAATCGAGCAAGCGAACCTCTTAGGCGCTGCGGGCGCACGAAACCCGCGGCCTGCCGGGGTCTGCTATAATGCTCGCGTGCCAAAACCCAAGACCATCCAGCTCCGCCTCAAGAGTCAGGCGCAGATCCTCTCCGCCTTCGTGTCCGCCTTCAGGCGGACGCTGATCACGCACAAGCCGGCGCCGTCCGACCACGAGCGCCTGGCCGAGATCGAAGAAGGGGCCATGCGGATCTGGGCCCACAACGTCTGTTTGTACTTCGACGACGACGTGGTCCTCAGGCTCAAGGACTTCGTCGCCGATCTGCAGGTGCTGGATCCGACCACGCCCTTCATCCCCGAGCTCAAGGACTCCTACGTCATCAACATCCGCGAGGGCCAGATCCGGCTGAGCGCCGCGAGCCTCGAGGCGCTCATGGGGCGCTACATCCTGCCTTCGGCGGGCTCGCCCCTCAAGGATGCGCGCCTCTCCATCTCGGGCGATCGCATGATCCTGCGGGCCAAGGCCCGCAAGTTCGGCCTCGACGTGCCCATCACCATGGAGTGCGAGGTGAGCGTGGGGCCCGAGGGGATGATCGAGCTCTTGCCGCAGCGCCTCGCCGTCTCCGAGGTCGGCATCGGCGGCATGATCAAGCTCTTCAACCTGGAGCTCGACCGTCTGCTTGAGATCCCCCCGGACGCCCCCCTGCGCGTGTCGGGCAACCAGATCACCATCGATCCGGCGGGGATCTTCCCCTCGCCCAAGGCGATCGGCCGCCCCACCGCGGTCCGGATCGAGCGCGGCGAGCTGGTCCTCGCCTACTCCGGCCCCGCGCCCGCCGAGGCGGCGCCCCTGCTCGACCCCCAGGCCCCCAACTACATGGTCTGCATGGGCCACGATCTGCTCGTCGGCAAGATGATGATGCACGACGCCCACTTCCAGATCGTCAACCAGGATCCCGCCTCGCACCTGGACTTCTCCCTCGACCACTACCGCTCGCAGCTGGCCGCGGGCAGCAGCTCGCTGCACGCCGGCGACCAGCTCCTGGTGCGCCTGCCCAACCTGGGGCCCTCGACGCGCGGCGGGACCGGCCCGATTTAACGGCCGATTTAACGCAAGTTTTGCCTAAGCTTACAGAGGCTTTAGGATCCCTTCCGCAACTCCCCCGGCCGGCACGGCGATATCTCTCTTGTCGAGGGCGCACGAATGCGCAGCTAGAGGAGAGAGCCGATGCACCGGATGATTCGCCAGACCTGCTCGCTGATCCTGGCTGCCGCCTCCTTCGGCCTCACCGGCTGCGGCCGCGACGCGATGGCCCCGACCGTCACCCCCTTCGTCGCCAAGAAGGCCGCAAGCGCCCAGAGCCCCGCTCAGACCGGCGCCGAGCTGGGCGGCCTTCCCGCCGTGACCCTCCCCCAGGACCAGGGCCTTTCTGCCGACTTCGGTGACGCCTCGATCGTCGCTTCCTTGCCCGGCGCGGGTGCCGCCCTCGACTCCGAGGCCCCCTCGGACGCCAGTGCCGACGGCGCCGACTTCACCCTCAGCCGCCCCATGGCCGTCCGCAACCAGATCATCGTCCAGGTCAAGCCCGGCGCCGCCTACCAGGTGGCCCGCTTCGCCCAGGAGACCGGCTCGCGCGTCGTCCAGAGCATCGACGTGGGCACCCGCTTCCAGGTCGTCACCCTGCCTGCCGGCATGAGCGTCGTCGACGGGATGGCCAAGTACGGCGCGGCCTCGGGCGTCGCCGCGGTCATGCCCAACCGCATCTACGGCGTCACCGCCTCGGCCGCCGAGCCCAACGACCCCTACTTCGGCAAGCAGTGGGGCGCCGACAAGATCGATGCGAGCGCCGCCTGGGCCAAGAACATCGACGCGAGCGGCACGACCGTCGCCGTCCTCGACACCGGCGTCGACTACCGTCACCCCGAGTTCGGAAGCCGCGTCATCCGGGGCTGGAACTTCGCCGACAACACCAGCGACGTGATGGACCGCTTCGGCCACGGCACCCACGTGGCGGGCATCATCGGCGCCGGCGGCAACAACGGCGTCGGCGTCGCCGGGGTGGCCTGGAACGCCAAGATCCTCGCGGTCAAGGTCCTCGGCGACAACGGCCAGGGCTCGACGGCCGCCGTCATCAGCGGCATCCGCTATGCCGCCGACATGGGCGTCAAGATCATCAACATGAGCCTCGGCTCGCCCGACACCACCGTCGACCCCGCCCTCTCGACCGCCATCGCCTACGCCAACGCCAAGGGCTGCCTGGTCATCGCCGCGGCCGGCAACAACCACGGCGAGGTCGGCTCGCCCGCCAACGACCCCGGCGCGATCGCCGTCAGCTCGACCTCCAAGTTCCTCTTCTGGGAGTACATGTCCTGGTTCTCGAACTCCGGCACCAAGATCGAGGTCTCGGCGCCCGGCGGCAGCATCTACTCGACCCTTCCCCTCGATGCCAACAAGACCGGCGCCACCGGCTACGGCAAGCTCTCGGGCACCTCGATGGCCGCTCCCTTCGTCTCGGGTGAGGCGGCGCTCATCTGGGCCAAGCACCCGAGCTGGACGGCCCAGCAGGTCCGCAACGCCATCACCAGCGGCGTGGACCACAAGGGCAGCGCCGGCCGCAACTCCCGCTACGGCTACGGCCGCATCAACCTCGAGAAGGCGCTTTCGCTTTAAGCGAGACCAGACGCGACGAAGGGGGCGGATGATTCCGCCCCCTTCGTCGCGTCTGGATTCAGGAGAGGTAGCCCTTGGCGCGGAGCTTGGCCTCGTGGTGGGCAAGGAGCGCCTGCAGGTCGATCCCGTGCTGCTCTTCGAGCACGTACATCATGGTGGCCGCGGTCTGGGCCACGTCCAGAAGCTCGCTTCCCACCAGGCCGAGGGCCTCGCCCTCGCTCAGGGTGGTCGCCTCGCCCGAGAGGCCGCGGAGCTTGCCGATGGCCTGGGCGAGCTCGCCCGCTTCCTCCATCAGCTTGAGGGCCGTGGATTCGAGCGACGGGCGCAGGCCGTCGAGTTTGGGGAAGCTGAGGGCGCGGCGTGTGGTGGTCATGGCCCCATGCTAGCACGACGACTGTCGTTCGTCGCCTTTCAGGGGCGCCGCGGAGTGGTTAAATGGTCCCGTGACGCGCCCTGGGGGGCGCATCGGAGCCGCAGGAGCCGCCATGGCCGCTGGGAATGAAGGGCTGAGCCGGGATGGGCCGAATCCCTGGCTCGGGCGTTACTGGCCCCTGGTACTGACGCTGTGCCTGGGAATCCTGCTCTCGTGTCTTTTCGCCCTGCGGGTCGCCGCCTATCAGCGCGATCGCGACCACCTGGTCTTCGAGCGGCACGCGAGCGACGTCGCGGGCACCCTGCGCGTGACCATAAGCGCCTACGAGGCCCCCCTGGCCAACATCCGCGCCCTCTTTTCCGCCTCCAACAAGGTCGAGCGGCACGACTTCGCGCTCTTCACGCTCGAGACCCTGGAGCGCCTGCCCGGGATCCTCAGCCTCGCCTGGCTCCCGAGGGTGCCGGGGGATGAGCGCGAGGCCTTCGTGGCGGCGGCCCGGCGCGGTGGCCTCACGGGCTATCGCTTCTGGCAGTGGGGCGAGCAGGGGAGCAGGGTGCCGGTCCCCGGGCAGCCCGAGTACTTCCCCGTCCTTTACGCCGTGCCCGAGCGCCTCGACTGGAGCCTCCTCGGCCAGTGCAACGCCTCGGCGGATCGTTTGCAGGCCCTCTACCGCGCGCGGGACACCGGTGAGCTCGCGGTGTCGAACCTCGCGCCGCTGCGCGTGCATGGCAACCAGCCCGGGATCCTGATGTCGCTTGCGATCTACGCGCCCGAGGCGCGCCCCGCGAGCCTCCAAGCCCGCAGGGCGAAGCTCGTAGGCTTCGCCATGATGGCGCTCTCCTTCGAGCGCCTCTTCGCGGACGCCCTTCGCCAGACGGACCTCGACGGCCTGCGCTTCCGGCTGATCGACGAGACCGCGCCGCCCTCGGCTCGGCTCCTCTACGCCAGCCGGGGGGATGATTCGCGCTCGGAGGCCAGCATCCGCGAGGGGGTGAACTGGCGCCTGAGCCGGGTGGTCGGGGGGCATCGCTGGACCTTCCTCTTCTATCCCGCGGCGTCGCCCTCGCCCTGGGGGGGCTGGCTGGCGCTGGTGGGCGGGTTCGCGGCCACGGGCCTGTCGTATCTTTACCTTCACGCTTTGCTCAGCCGCACCGCACAGATCGAGGCGACCGTCGTCCAGCGCACCCACGAGCTGTCGCGGACCAACGAGCGCCTGGCGTACGCCCTCTCGTCCCGCGAGGATGCCGAGCGGGCGCTCAGGGAGACCGAGAACAAGCTGCGTGCCGTCATCGACCACACGACGGACGCCATCTTCATCAAGGACCTCGCGGGGCGTTACCTCCTGGCCAACCCCGCGACCGCGGCCTTCCTCGGGAAGGCCCCCGAGGAGATCCTCGGCAAGGACGATCGGGCCTTCTTCGGTGCCGAGGCCGCGGGCTGGCTGATGGCGAAGGATGCCGGGATCATGCGCGAGGGAGGGGTCTCGACCGGCGAGGAGGCGCTCACCTTCAAGGACGGCAAGCCGCGCCTGTTCTTGTCGACCAAGTTCCCCTTCGTCTCGCCCGAGGGCAGGACCCTCGGCCTGATCGGGATGAGCCGGGACATCACCGATTACAAGCGATCGCTCGACGAGATGGTGCGCCGCACCGCGGAGCTCGAGCAGACCAAGGAGCTGTCGCGCCTCAAGGACCACTTCCTTTCCACCCTCTCCCACGAGATGAAGACCCCGATCTCCTTGATCGTGGGGTACGGCGAGCTCCTGCAGGACAAGTACGCGCCCGAGCCCCTCATCACCGGCCTGATGGACGGCTGCCGCCGCCTGACCGAGCACATCAACACCATCCTCGACTACAGCGCCCTGCTCTCGGGGAGCCTGCCCCTGTACTGGACCGAGGTGGACCTCGCCGAGGTGCTCGGCCAGGCGTGGTCCCTGGTCGAGCGGGACTTCGAGGCCAAGGGCCTGCACTGGGAATACACGATCGACCCGCAGACGCCCCCGGTGTGGGGCGATTTTCGCCGCATCACCCAGATCCTGCGCGAGCTGCTCGACAACGCCCGCAAGTTCACCCCCGCCGGCGGGCGCGTGGGGGTCCGGGTCGCACCGGAAGGCGACGGGGTGCGGCTCGAGGTGTGGGACACCGGCCAGGGCATCCCGCCCGAGGCGCAAGAGCGGATCTGGACGGCCTTCACCCAGATCGAGACCCAGGACGCCGCGCGGTCCGGGGGCCTGGGACTCGGCCTCACCATCGTCAAGCAGCTCGTGGAGCTGCACCGGGGGAGCGTGACGATGGGGTGCCGGCCGGGCGAAGGGTGCCGGTTCTCGGTCCTCTTGCCCACGCGGCGGCCCGGGGCGTGACGGCCTCTTGTTGACAGCTTCCGGGCGAGTCGCTAGGTTGGAGGCCTCGCTCCCATAGAAAGGATCCCCCTCATGGACAACCTCACCCAGCTCGGCAAGCAGACACGTTTCCCCCAGACGCCCGAGGAGGCCAAGCTCGAGAGCTTCCCCAACACCCACCCCGGCCGCGACTACCTGATCCAGTTCACCTGCCCCGAGTTCACCGCCTTCTGCCCCATCACGGGCCAGCCCGACTTCGCCGAGATCCGGATCGAGTACACCCCGGACGCGCTGTGCGTCGAGCTCAAGAGCCTCAAGCTCTACCTGGGCTCCTTCCGCAACGTCGGCATCTTCCACGAGAACATCACCAACCGCATCCTGGACGACCTGGTCGCCGTGCTCTCGCCCCGCTACATGCAGGTGGTGGGGGACTTCACCGTCCGCGGCGGCATCAAGACCGTCGTGACCGCCACCTACCGCAAGTAGGGGATCGGAGGGGCCCATGCGCCACCGGCTCGCCCTCGGGTTGTTCGTCGCCCTGCTGCCGGCGTGCGCCGGGGCGGGCCTTCATGAGGAGGTCGCGGTGCGCTTCAGCACGCGCTCGGATGCCGTCGTGATCACCCAGCGCCACACCACCGGCACGGTGGGCCCCCAGTACTTCCACGAGGACACCGTCGTGGTTCACGGCGACGGGGCGTGGCAGGCGACGCGCGTCTACCCCTTCACCGACCCCGAGCGCCGCGAGGCCCTGGGGGCGGGCACCCTCTCGCCGGAGGGACTGAAGGCCCTGGTGGACGTGGCCGCGGCGCAGCCGCGCTTCCTGGATCTGCCCGCCGTGTCGGACGACCGGAGCATCGGGGGGGGGACGCGCCGGATCGAGCTGGCTCTCGAGAGCGGCACCCACTCGGTCTCGGTCTCGGGGCGCGCCCCCGAGGCCTTCGAGCGCTTCGACCAGGCGATCGCATCGGCGACCGTGGCCCTGACCCCCTGACCGGAGCCATGGGCGAGGCCCGCGAATATTGGTTCGCGGGCCTCGCCCATGGCATCCTCGGCCTCAGCGCTGCTGGCCTTCCTTCCACTGCATGGGCATGTAGCTGTTCTCGCCGGTCTGCAGGTAGATCCGGTCGAGCGCCTTGGGCGGGGTCTTGCCGGGGGTGATCGGGCCGCCGCCGCCCCCTTCGGCCCCCTGCGCGACGTTCGCGTAGAGGTTGTAGCCTTTATCCTGGCCCACCACGCGCATCTGGCCCTGGGGGAAGGTCACGCGGTGCTGGGCGTCCTGGACGGGGACCCAGTCGTGGCCTCCATGCTGGACGACCAGGTTCGGCTTGGCGGCCGGATCGTAGTAGGCCGTCTGGTGCGTTCCCCCGCGCGGCCAGAAGCTGATCGCGATCGGGATCAAGAGCAGCGCGAGCAGCAGGAAGGGCCACAGGGGCATGGATTTGCGCGGATGCTCGGGAGGAAGGTGCTCCCGATCCGGCTCATGCTTGGCATGCAGCTTCGCCATGGTGGCCTCCCCTCATTCCTTCTTCAGCTCATCGATCCTGTTGCGCATCTTCTCGGAGAGGGTCTTCTCGTGCCGCTCGGGCTCGGTGCCGGAGAACTCGAGCTCCTCTTCGCGCACCTTGTCGTGGATGACCTTGTTCTCGGTCTCGACCTCCTTGCGCAGGATGATCTCTTCCTTGACGTAGGGCACCTTCTCGACCACGGCCTCCTCGGCCATGATCGACATGCGGATCTCCTTGTCGCCCTCTCCGAACTTGCCCTCGGTGAGCGGCTTGTTGACGGGGTGCCGCTCGATCTCGACGTGCTCCTTGCGCAGGGAGACGGTCTCCTCGACCGGAACCTCCTCGACCCGCTTCCTGGCGATCACCTCGCCGACCTGCGTGCTGCGCTTGCCGACCTTGAGCCGCTCCTCGATCAGGTTCAGGCGCTCGCTCTCGTGCTTGAACTCGGCGCGGCCGTAGTCGATCCCGGGCTCCTTGAAGAGCGTGGAGTAGGCCTGGGCTCCCTTGGTCATCGTGCCGCTCTCGTCGTAGACCGCGAAGCGGGTCGTGTCCTGGGCGCCCGCTTCGCGGAAGGTCGCCGCCTTCTTGGTCTCGTCGATGTCGATCAGGCCGATGGGGACCAGCCGGATCTGGTTTTCGACCTTGAGCCCCATGTAGCGGATGGGCAAGTAACCTCGGCTGTCCTCGTGGTCGTGCTCGGTGTCGACCAGCAGACTGTCGATCTCGCCCACCTTCTTGCCGAGCCGGTCGCTGACCGCCCAGCCCCGGATATCGGGTTCGCCCTCCGCCACGTGATAGTCGGGGAGGTCCTGTAACCGCCGAAGCATAACCGTCCTCCTTCCAGGATGGGGGCGCAGGCCGTCGTGGACGGGCGAGCGCCGGAAGCGCCTGCGTTTCGGCCATCTTCCCCCTCGCTTTCAGGGATGTAAATGCACGAACGGAGGATGGTGCGCCGTGCCCATGCGGCGCTCGGGTTGGCGGTACAATGAGGGGGATCGCTGAACGAGGAGAACCCGCCCGTGTCGGAACACCGCTTCGCTTCCCCCTCGCTCCCCACGCACGCCTGGGCCCTCTACGACTTCGCGAACACCTTCTTCGCGATGAACATGCTCTCCTTGTACTTCGCCCTCTGGGTGACCAAGGACATGGGCGCGCCCGATCTGGCCTACTCGACGGCCCTTTCCGCCTCGCTCCTGGCGGTCGCGGTGGCCTCGCCCTTCTTCGGGGCCCTGTCGGATCGCCTCGGCAAGCGCACGCCCTTCGTTGCGGGCTTCACCCTGCTCTGCTGCCTCTGCACGGCGCTCCTTGCCCCCTTGATCGGCTTTTTGGGCGCCGGGGCCCTGGTGCCCGCCCTGGTCCTGTTCTCGATCGCCGTGTTCGGCTACAACCTCGCGCAGGTCTTCTACAACGCCCAGCTCCCCGACCTGGCTCCCCCCGAGCGCCTGGGCCGGATCTCGGGCTACGGCACGGCCATCGGCTACGCGGGCTCGTTCGTCGGGATGCTCCTCGTCATGCCCTTCGTGACCGGGAAGATCCTCGCCTGGCAGACGCCGATCCCGGGCGGCGGCAACGTCGGGGCGTTCCTGCCCACCGCCCTCTTCTTCATGCTCTTCGCCCTGCCCCACCACCTCTTGGTGCGCGATAGCGCCAGGGCGGGCACCAGCGCCCGGCTCGGAGGAGGTCGCTCCTTTGGGCGCCTGGCCGAGACCTGGCGCGCCGCGCGGGGCATCCCCGGCATGGTCCCGTACCTGTTCGCCAACTTGCTCTTCTTCGACGCCCTCAACACCGTCATCGGGTTCATGGCCGTCTACGCGGTCAAGGTCGTGGGCTTCGACGAGCAGAAGCAGGAGGTCCAGCTGGTCCTCCTGCTGGCGACCCTGTTCGCGGTCGTCGGCGCGTGGGCCTGGGGAAGGCTGGTGGATCGCCTGGGCGCCAAGCGCACCCTCTCCTTGAACCTCGCCTGGTGGGTTCTTTCGCTGGGGGCCATCATCCTGGTGCGGGACAAGACCCTCTTCGCCTGGGTGCTGGGCCCCGCGGTGGGCGTCGCCATGGGAGGCACCTGGACCGCGTCGCGGGCCCTGCTGTCGCGGCTGGCCCCCCCCGATCGCCAGGCCGAGTTCTTCGGGCTGTACTCGCTTGCGGGCAAGTTCGCCGCCGTCATCGGGCCCATGACCTGGGGGCTGGTCACCTACGCCTTTTCGGGAGCGCCCGTCCTGAAGTATCAGCTCGCGATCGCCTGTCAGCTCCTCTTGGTGCTGGCGGGCGGAGTCTTGCTCTCGCGCGTCCCGGAGCCCGGCGAGGCGCTGCCCTCACAGGGCGATCTCGTGGTCGGCTAGGGCCTCGATGAAGGCGGGATCGTGGGAGACGAACACCAGGGTCCCGGGGTACTGCGCAAGGGTCGCTTCCAGGGCCTCGCGCGCGTCGAGGTCCAGGTGGTTGGTGGGTTCGTCCAGCAAGAGGATGTTCGCGCCGCTCAGCAAGAGCCTGGCGAGCGCGACCTTGCCCCGCTCCCCGGCGCTCATGGTGCGGATGGGCCGCTCGATGTGCGCGGCACCCACCCGCAGGCACGCGAGCAGGGTGCGGACCCGGCTCGGGTCGGGATCGACCGAGAGGCAAAGGGCGAGCGGGGTCTCGGCCGGGTCGAGGTTCTCCGCCTCCTGCGCGTAGTAGCCGATCTTGACGCCGCTGCCCCGGCTCACGGTGCCCGCGTCGGGTGTCACGAGCCCCTGCATCATCCGTAGCAGGGTGGACTTGCCCGTCCCGTTCGGCCCGGTGACGGCCCATCGCTCGCCCCGCCGGATGGTGACGGACAGGTCCTCGAACAGGTCCCCCGCCTCGAAGCCCTTGCGGACGGCGGAAAGCTCCAGCACCACGTCCCCCGAGCGGGGCACGTTGGCGAAGCCGAGCGTCGGGATGGGGGCCTCGATCCGGGGCTTCTCGGCGGGGGCCTCGCGGGTCACGCGCTCGCGCAGGATGCGGGCGGTCTTCTGGATCCGGGCGGCCTTGGCCCCGTAGAAGTCCTTGCTCAGCCGCGCTTCGGGCGGGGCCTTGTCGACCTGGGCCGCCAGCCGCATGCGCTCCTGGGCGGCGCGCTCGGCGGCGGCTGCGCGCCGCGCCTGGGCCTCGTAGCGCTCCCATGCCTGGCGCTCGCGCAGGGCGCGCTGCTCGCGGTAAAAGGCGTAGCCGCCCTCGTGCACGGTGAGGGTGCCGCCGCGCAGCTCGAAGGTGCGGCGGGCCATGCGAGCGAGCAAGGTCCGCTCGTGGGAGACCAGGACGTAGGCGCACGAGAGGCGCTCCAGGTAGCCCTCCAGCCACTCGCGGGCCGCAAGGTCCAGGTGGTTGGTGGGCTCGTCGATGAGCAAAAGGTCGGCGGGCGTCAGCAAGAGCTTGGCGAGCTCCGCGCGCGTGCGCTGGCCGCTCGACAGCCGTCCCATGCCGAGGCTCAGGGCCGAGGCCTGGAAGCCGAGGCCCGCGAGCACGCGCTCGGCCTCGGCTTCCAGGCGATAGCCGCCTGCCGCCTCGTACTCGGCCAGCGCGTCCGCGAACGAAAGGGCCGCCTCGGGCTCGTCGAGCCGGGTGCTCAGCTCCTGCTGGCGCAGCCGAAGCTCGGCGATCGCAGGCACCGCGCCCAGGACGTGGTCGAGCAAGGGGAAATCCGGCGGGGCGCTGGATTCTTGCGGCAGGTAGCCGAGGCGAAGCCCCGGCTGGCGTGCGATCTCGCCTTCTGTCGGTGCGAGCTCGCCCGTGAGCAGCCGCAGCAGGGTGGATTTGCCCGCACCGTTGGGGCCGACCAGGGCGATGCGATCGCCCGGACGGATGTCGAAGGTGAGATCCAGGAAGAGGGGAAGGGTCTGTCGAGGATGGCCGAACGCCACCCTGGCCACGTGCAGCAAGCTCATTCGCGAACTCCACCATGGGCCCCTCCGCGTTGCGGGGGCAGCCGGGTCGGGAGACTGGGAATGGCTTAGATCTTCATCGGGCGGACAAGACCTCCAAAAAAGAAGCGGTTTGCTTACTTAAACGCCTGGCTCGGGACCTGTCAAGCCCTGGGGGCCGGGGAGGCCCAGTTCCCCGACTTCAGGCGCTCGCCGTCGGCGGCCCACTTGCCGAGCTGGTTGGGCGGCACGAGGCGATCGCCCCGGCGAAGCCTGCGGCAGCGGATCGCCCCCTCGCGGGTCTGGACGAGGATGCCCGAGGCGTTGACCGAGAGGACCGTGCCGGGGCTCGCGCCCTGCCGGCCCTCCTCGGCGCTCGCCTCGAGCACCGCGAGCCGCTCGCCGCGCGCGGTCAAAAAGGCGCCGGGGTAGGGGCTGCAGGCGCGGATGGTCCGCAGGATCTGCTCGTCGTCGGCATTCCAGTCCAGCCGCCCCTCGCGCAGCGAGAAGAAGGGGGCCGGAGTGCTCTCGGCGGGCTGGGGGCGCGGGTAGAGGGTGCCGTCCTGCACCCCTTCGAGCGTCTCGAGCAGGATGGCGGGCGCCGCCTTCGCCAGGCGACGGATCAGGCGCTGGGCGTTGTCGCCCGGCCGGATGGGGTGCCGGTGCTGCAGCAGGATCGGCCCGGCGTCCACGGTCTCTTCGAGCAGGTGGACGGTGAGACCCGTCTCCTCGTCTCCCGCCCAGATGGCGCGGCTGACGGGGGCGGGCCCCCGGTGGCGCGGCAAGAGCGACGGGTGGACGTTGATGCCGCCGTAGGGGGCGATCGCGAGCACCTCGGGGGGCAGGACCTTGTCGAAGGTGGCCACCACCAGAAGGTCCGGCTTGAGCGCGGCGAGCCGGCGCACCAGCGAAGGGTCGCGCAGGGTCTCGGGGGTCAGGACCGGCAGGCGGCGCTGCTGGGCGATCTCGGCGACGCCCGGCGGCTGGCGACGGCCGAAGAGGCGCTGGAGGAGGGTGCGTTTCGGGGAAGCCAGGGTGACGACCCCGGCCACCTCGTGGCCGGCCGTGAGGAGGGCCGAGAGGCATGCCTCCCCCATGACGTCGACGCCGAAGAACAGGATTCGCATCAGGGCTCCTTGGGAACGGGGGGATTGGCCTCGCGCAGCGTGAAGCGCCGCTCGGCGCAGATGGAGGTCCAGTCGCAGCCTTCGCAGACCTGGGCCATCAGCTCGGCGTGGTGGTCGTGGATGTGGGCCATGGTACTTTCGAGCTCCACCACCTCGCCCTCGCGCCAGCCCATCGCCTCGATCAGGCGGCGATCGCGCGCCCCGATCGAGGCCTGGTAGCGGCAGCTCCCTTCCTCGTTCGGATCCTGGAGGTTGGGGCAGGCCCGGCACAGCGGGTCCGCCACGCTGATCGCCCGGGCGTGGGAGTAGGCCCCGTCGCGCAGGTCGTGCCAGACCCGGTTCATGTTGGCCACGAAGTCGGGAGAGTAGCCCTTGCCCTGGTAGGTGGTGACGCACATGAGGTGATGGGCGCGCAGCGGCAGGGTTTTGACGGGGAGCTCATGCATGCCTCTATGCTACCATCGCTTTCGCCTTTTTCGCCTTCTCAGCGAATCCTCAGGATGCTCTCAGCCCTCTCTCGGTTTCGGGCGCTAGAGTGAAGCCATCGAGACGGGGGCGAGCGCCCCCGACCAAGCAGAGGAGTCCCGTCCATGACCATCCGCATCAAGCCTTTCCTCGCCGCCCTCTCGGCCGTCGTCGCCCTTGGCGCCGGTGCCGCCATGGCCGCCGAGCAGCCCGCCGCGACCGCCACGACCGCGAAGCCCGCCGTGACGACCAAGGTCGTCACCCCGGCGAAGGCCGCCCCCGTCAAGGTCGCCACCGTCAAGGTCGCCACCAAGGCCACCAAGGCCACCAAGGCCACCAAGGCTCACGCCAAGAAGCACGCCGCCAAGAAGTAGACTCCCCTCGCGGGGCGGTCCCTGGTAAGATGGGGCCGCCCTTTTTTTTCGGGAGCGATCGCCATGGACGCCGGGTCCCAGGTCCCGAAGGCCCGTATCCTCATCATCGAGGACGAGCCCGACATCGCCGAGTTCATCGCCGCCGAGCTGCGCTTCGAGGGCTTCGAGGTGCGCGTGGAGGCGGACGGTGCGCGGGGATTGGTCGCCGTGCGCCAGGAGAGCCCGGACCTGGTGATTCTCGATCGCATGCTGCCCGGCATGGACGGCCTCGAGATCTGCAAGCGCCTGCGCCGCGCCTCGGACGTCCCCATCCTCATGCTCACCGCCCGCGGCGACGTGGCCGACCGGGTCGAGGGCCTGAACAGCGGCGCCAACGACTACCTTCCAAAGCCCTTCGACCTCGACGAGCTGCTGGCGCGCGTCAATGCCCAGCTGCGCGCTCGCCGTCCCGCCCCCAGGCAATACTTCGAGGTGGGCGAGCTGAGCCTCGAGCTCGAGAGCCGCGAGGTGCGGCGCGCGGGCGAGGAGATCGCGCTGACCCCCAAGGAGTTCGACCTGCTCGCCTACCTCATGCAGCACGCCCGGCAGGTGAAGCCCCGCGAGCAGATCCTCCAGGCGGTCTGGGGCTACGACTTCGAGGGCGAGGACAACGTGCTCGAGGTCTACATCCGCTACCTGCGCAACAAGATCGAGCGCGAGGGCCTGCCCAAGCTGATCCACACGGTGCGCGGGGTCGGCTACGTGATCAAGGATCGTGGCGCCAGTTGAGCATCCGCCTGCGTCTCACCCTGCTCTTCGTCGCGCTGCTCGCGGCGGTGGGACTCGCCCGCAGCATCGCGGTCCTGGAGGGCCTCTCGAACACCCTGCACGGCATCGCCCTTTCCGACGCGCACAGCCGGATCCGGCAGCTTCGGGACTACCTGGCGCTGCGCCATGCCGAAGAGCACCGCCTGGGACGCAACCTGCGCCTCGACCGCCCCGAGGCCCTCCCCCGCGCCTTCTCCGACGACGGCATGCTGCTTCAGCTCACGGCCCCCGACGGCCGGATCCTCAACCGCAGCGCCAACCTGCGCGCCTCGCGCCTGCCGCTCCCGGCGCATGCGGGGAGCCGGGCGGTCTCGCTCTCGCTCGGCGGCACGTCGCCGGAGCGCCTGCTCCTGGTCTCCGAGCCCCTGCAGCTGGGGCACCATGGCCCGGCCGGCTGGATCCAGGCGGCCTACCCGCTCGACGCCATCGACCGCACCACGCACCGCATGACCCTGGTCGAGCTGGGGGTGGGCCTGGCCTCGCTCGTCCTGGCCTTCGCGGTCGGCTACTTCTTCGCGGGGCGGGCCCTGTCGCCGGTCGCCGCCATCACCTCCGAGGTGGGGCGCCTGACCCGGCGCGACCTGCATCGCCGCCTGGAGGTGGGCCCTGCGCCCCACGACGAGATCGATCGCCTCACCCTCACCTTCAACGGCCTGTTCGATCGCCTCGAGGAGAGCTTCGAGGCGCAGCGGCGCTTCGTGGCGGACGCCTCGCACGAGCTGCGCAGCCCCCTGACCGCCATCCACGGCCATCTGCAATTGATCCGGCGCCGGGGCGACGCGAATCCCGAGCAGGCCAAGGTCTGGCTCGAGACCGCCTCGCGCGAGGTGGGGCGCCTGATCCGCCTGGTCAACGAGCTCCTGGACCTGGCGCGGGCCGAGGGACAGGCGCTGATCGCAGCCCCCGCGCCGGTGGAGCTCGGGGCGCTCGCGCGCGAGGTGGCCCTCCAGTTCCAGGTGATCGCCCCGCGGATCCGCGCGGAGGTGGGCGCACCGCTCTGGGTGCGCGGGGACGAAGATCGCCTGCGCCAGGTGCTGATCAACCTGGCGGACAACGCCGTGCGCGCCACCCGCGACGGAGGCGACGTGCGGATCGAGGTCAGGCGCGAGCACGACTCGGCCCTCGTCGTGGTCGCGGACACCGGCGGCGGCATCCCGCCCGAGCGCCTGGAGCGGATCTTCGATCGCTTCTACCGGCTGGATGCCGCCCGCGGCAGGGAGCGCGGGGGGGCGGGTCTGGGCCTGTCCATCGCCCAGGCCATCGTGCGGGCCCACCGGGGCGAGATCTCGGTCGAGAGTGCCCCGGGGCAGGGGGCGCGCTTCACCATCCGCCTGCCGCTGGCCTGAGAGGCGCCTGATCGAAGCGA
This sequence comes from Pantanalinema sp., assembly GCA_036704125.1. Classification (NCBI taxonomy): domain Bacteria; kingdom Bacillati; phylum Cyanobacteriota; class Cyanophyceae; order Leptolyngbyales; family Leptolyngbyaceae; genus Pantanalinema; species Pantanalinema sp. The sequence continues at coordinate 53,986 of DATNQI010000019.1, forward strand.
GCGCCGGGTGGTATCATGGCCTCCTTATGGCAATGGACGAAAAAACACTGAAGATGCTCGAGTGGCCCCGCGTCGTGGAGCTGCTCTGTGAACGCGCCACCACCGAGTCGGGCAAGGACCGCTGCAGGGCGATCGAGATTCACACCGACCTGGACGCCGTCTCCCACGCGCTGCGCCTGACCACCGAGGCCAGAGGGCTCTTGATCGAGACCCAGACCTTCCCCATGGGCGGCCTCCAGGATCTGCGCGGCGCCATCCGCCGGCTGGACCAGGGCGCGGACCTCGACGGCCACGAGCTGACGGCGATCGCGCACACGCTGGTCGCCGCGCGCCGGCTCAAGAGCTTCCTCTCGGATCACGACGAGGAGTTCCCGGCGCTCGCCGAGCTCGGCGTGCCGATCGTGCCCCTGCCCAAGCTGACCGACGAGATCCTGCGCTGCTTCGACCCCTCGGGGGAGGTGGCCGATCACGCGAGCCCCGCGCTCGGCGCCATCCGCCGCAAGCTGCACGAGACCCAGGGCGAGATCCGCACCCGTCTCCAGCGCATGCTGCGCTCGCACGCGAACGCGCTCCAGGAGACGATCATCACCATGCGCGGCGAGCGCTTCGTGCTGCCCGTGCGCTCGGACGCCAAGGGCCAGGTGCCGGGCATCGTCCACGACCAGTCCTCGACCGGCATGACCCTCTTCATCGAGCCCATGGCCGTGGTCGACCTGAACAACCAGGTCACCAAGGCCCACCTGGACGAGCGGGACGAGATCGCCCGCATCCTCGCGCGCCTGACCCAGCTGGTCTCGGCCAACAGCGAGGAGATCCGCTGGACCATGGAGGCCGTCGCCGAGATCGACTTCACCTACGCCAAGGCCCGGCTCTCCATGGCCCTCGACGGCCACCACCCGCGCCTCGACCGCGAGGGCGCCACCGTCGTGTACGGCGCGCGCCACCCCCTCCTGGTGGCACGGGGGCTCTCGAGCGAGACCAAGGGCGCCAAGGTCGTCCCCATCGACGTGGGGGTGGGCGATCGCCACCAGGTGGTCGTCATCACCGGCCCCAACACCGGCGGCAAGACCGTCACCCTCAAGACCCTGGGCCTGGTCACCCTCATGACCCAGGCTGGCCTCCACCCGCCGGTCGCGCCCGGCTCCCAGGTGGCGGTGTTCCGCAAGGTCTTCGCCGACATCGGCGACGAGCAGAGCCTCCAGCAGAACCTCTCGACCTTCTCGGGTCACATGCGCAACATCATCCGGATCACGACCTATGCCGACCACCGGACGCTGGTGCTCCTGGACGAGCTGGGCGCGGGCACCGATCCCCAGGAGGGGGCGGCCCTGGCGCGGGCCCTCATCGACGTGTTCATCGAGCGCGGCAGCCGGCTGGTGGCGACCACCCACTACGGCGAGCTGAAGCTCTTGGCCTACGAGAAGTCAGGGATCATCAACGCCTCGGTGGAGTTCGACGTCAAGAGCCTCTCGCCGACCTACCGCCTCTTGATGGGCGTGCCGGGCCAGTCCAACGCCATCACCATCGCCTCGGCCCTCGGCCTTCCCCCCGTGGTGGCGGCCTCGGCCAAGGAGTACCTGAGCCGGGGCAAGGACGATGCCGCCGAGGTCATCTCGCGCCTCGAGGCCGAGCAGCACGCCGCCGCGGTCGCCCGCGCCGACGCGGACCGCAAGCTGGCCGAGGCCGAGCGCATGCGCGCCGAGTACGAGGCCAAGCTCGCCAACTGGAGCCAGGAGCGCAAGGACCTGCGCGAGAAGGCCCGCGACGCCCTCGACCAGGAGCTCGAGTCCGCCCGCGCGGAGATCGCCTCGGTCACCCGCGAGCTCCAGGGCGCCCGGACCGCCCAGACCGCCCAGAAGGCCCACGACCGGATCAGCAAGCTCAAGCACCGCATGCAGAAGACGGAGCGCCCGGCCAACACCGTCAACGCGCGCACGCTGCTGGTGGGCGATCGCGTCTTCCTGCCGCGCCTCAACCAGACGGGGATCGTCCAGTCCCTGCCGGACGCGAGCGGCGAGGTCGTGCTCCAGATCGGGATCATGAAGGTGACGGCCAGGCTCGCCGAGCTGCAGATCGAGCCCAAGGGCGGTGACAAGGGCGCAAAGGCGGCCTCCAAGGCAAGCGCGCCGGAGCCCCAGGCCTTCAAGCCCTCCAGGAAGGCCGGCCGCTCGGGCGCCGAGGAGCCCGGCCGCCAGGCCGGGATGGAGATCGATCTGCGCGGCATGATGGTTCACGAGGCGATCACCGAGCTCGAAAACTTCCTCGACACGGCCATGGAGGCCGATCTCAAGAGCGTCTGGATCATCCACGGCGCCGGTACCGGTGCGCTGCGCAAGGGGATCCGCGATCACCTGAGGACCAGCCCCTACGCCGCCTCGTTCCGACCGGGCGGGCACGGCGAGGGCGGCGACGGGGTCACGGTCGTCCAGCTTTCTTGAGCCGGTTAGGCCGGGGTTAATCCGAACCTCCGACGGGGATCACGTGCGCGATGCGCGTGATCCCCATCACCGTCAGGGCCTGGATTTGCGCCCCTCGATGTCAACAAGTTGCGAGGGTGGTGAAATTTAATTTCAGTTTCCGGCGAAATTAACTCATACTTAACGGTGGCCCGACAAGATCCCGCGCCGTGCCCCGTATAAACACCTTGTGAACAGCGGGCTTGAATGAGAGCGGGCCCGGTGAGACGTGAGGAGAGCGAAAATGAGCAAGGTCGTCGGTTACATCTGGATGCACCCCGAAGCCATCAACGCCGAGAAGGTTCGCGCCGAGCGCCATGCGATCGAGGCCTACTGCGCGGCTCACAACCTCGCCCTGGACGGGATGCAGGTCGATGCCGGCGCCCTGGGCAACGCCCTCGAGCGGCCCGAGATGAAGGCGATCGCCGAGAAGTCCGAGATCACCGTCGTCGTCGCCTCGATGGTCAGCCTCGGCCGCCGCTTCCACGACGTCGCTACCGTGCTCGCCGAGTTCAACCACAAGGACATCCGCTTCATCAGCGTCGAGGAGAACATCGACACCGGCCGCCCCGACGGCCAGCAGCTCCTCAAGCTCTTCGTGACCATTCCCCAGGTCGCCAGCTGGGTCCGCGCCCCCAAGCCCGCCGCCGAGACCAAGGTCTTCGTCCGCAACCGCGAGGTGCTCCACAACGGCGGCACCTGCCCCTACGGCTACACTCTCGACGAGATGACCAACCAGTTCGTCGTCAGCCGCACCGAGGCCGCCGTGATCCAGCGCATCTTCCACGAGCGCGCCGCGGGCCGCAGCCTTCGCCAGATCGCCAACGACCTCACCCGTGATGCGATCGCCACCAAGCGCGGCGGCCGCTGGCAGGCCAACACCGTTAAGACCATCCTCGAGAACATCTTCTACACCGGCGACTACCAGTGCCAGGGCCGCCTCTACCCCAACGACCACGAGGCCGTCATCTCCAAGGACCTCTTCGCCCAGGTCAACTCGGCCCAGGAGATCCTCCAGGTCTGCTAGGCAGCTCTCACGCTCTCTCTCAAACAACGCTCTCTCAACCCTCGGGGGGCCGACTCAGTCGGCCCCCCGAGGGTTTTATGGCGCCCGTTCGCTGAAGTCGAAGGCCCCGCGACACTGCCGCGGGGCCTTCGGGGCACGGGGTCACGCCGCTGGCGCGGGAGGCCTGTCGTTTTTCTCCGAGCGTGCGAGCAGCGCGAAGTCGATGCACAGCTCCTTGCCCGAGGCCCAGACGCCCCGGAAGCCCCCGATGACGGCCGCTGCGATCGACGCCCCCCAGGTGGCCAGGGGGCGAGGGACGTTGAAGCTCCCGAGCTGCAGCCGCTCGATCTGGAAGTTGAAGGTGCTCTCTGCGGTCTGGCGTGGGGCGACGTCGCTGCGCAGCGGGATCTTCCAGCCGAAGAGGTCGAGCTCGCCCTGGATCTGGAGCTTCTTGTCGTCGGCCACGTGGACCGCCAGGGACTTCACCAGGCCGCCCGAGGGGATCGCGACCTTCTCGCAGACGTCGGTGGTGACGATGCCGTACTTGGCCTGGCCGGACACCGTCGCGTGTCCTGCATCGGTGAAATCCACCCGGAAGTCTCGCCCGTGCTCACCCGCCAGGACGTCGGCGACCTTGAGCTCCACCTGCACGGGGATGAAGCCGAGGACATCCTTGCGGACGCTCAGATTTCCTTGCGGGTTGAGGGCGATGCCGCCGCCAGCCTGCACCGGGCCGGGCTCCGGCTCGGAGGCGCGGCGCGAGGGCTGGGGGGTGCCGGGGCGGATGGGAGGGATCATGGCGCGCTCCTCTGGAGTGGGGGCTCCATGGTTATCGGCAGCCCGGCCCGAGAAGCTGCTAAAAAGCGCCGGGGCGTTCCTTGAAAGGAACGCCCCGGCGCAGCGAGGTTCTAGGCTTCGAGGAGCTTGAAGAAGGTCTTGCCCATGACGATCTCGTCACCGGCCTTGACCAGCTGCGGGCTGCCCGGCATCAGTCGCGGGCCGCGGTTGACGTAGGTGCCGTTCAGGCTGCCGAGGTCCTCGACGAAGTACTCGCCCTCCTCGACGAAGAGGCGCGCGTGCTTGCGCGAGATCTTGGCCTCGGCGTCGTCCGAGGTCAGATCGACCTCGGGGAAGGATCCGCCGTCCGGATCCCAGCGGCCGACATGGGTCTCGCCCGAGATCTCGAGAACGAACTCCTTGCCGACGGTCCCGCCGCGGGTGATGACCAGCTTGGCGCGGTAGCTCGCGGGTGCTCCGAGCGTTCCCGGCTGGGGGTACGAGGCGGCGACATCCGAGGCGGGGACGCTCGAAACGAGCTCCAGCTTCGCGCCGCACTCGTCGCAGAACTGGATGCCCGACTGGTTTTCGTGGCTACAAGCCGTGCAGACGCTCATCGCTTTCCCCCTAGGCCTGGAAGAACTTGAAGAAGGTCTTGCCCATGACGATCTCGTCGCCGTCCTTGATGGCCTGGGGGCTGCCGGGCAGGAGGCGCGGGCCGCGGTTGACGTAGGTGCCGTTGAGGCTGCCGAGGTCCTCGACGAAGTACTCGCCGTTCTCGATGAAGATCCGCGCGTGCTTGCGCGAGATCTTGGCCTCGGGGTCGTCCGACGTCAGGTCCACCTCGGGGAAGGCGCCGCCGTCCGGGTCCCAGCGGCCGATCAGCGTCTCGCCGCCGGTCTCGACGGCGAACTCCTTGCCCACGGTCCCGCCGCGGGTGATGACCAGCTTGACCGTGGCGGCGATGGAATTCGTGGTGTCGCTCATCCTGGGGTTCTCCTCATGAATGCGGTGGGGGGCGAAAGGAAAGAGGTGAGATCTAGGAATACTCGGCGAGGTTGACCAGCACGACGGTGATGTTGTCCTCGCCGCCGCGCTGGTTGGCCAGGTTCACCAGCTTGCGGGCCGCGAGGTTGGGCTCGGCGGCGTTGATGACCACCTCCTGCAGCTCCTCGTCGGAGACGTGGCCCGTGAGGCCGTCGCTGCACAAGAGCAGCCAGTCCCCGATCTTGAGGGGCCGCTGGTACAGGTCGACCTCGACGTTCGGGTAGGTGCCGAGCGAGCGATAGATCAGGTTGCGCTGCGGGTGGATCGCCGCCTCCTCGAGGGTGATCTGGCCGATCTCGACCAGGCGCCCGACGAGGCTGTGATCGCGCGACACCTTCTCGATGCCCTCGCGGTTGATCAGGTAGGCGCGACTGTCGCCCACGTGCCCGATGAAGACGTTCTGGCCGAAGACCAGAGCGGCGGTGACGGTGGTGCCCATCCCTGAGAGGTCCGCGTTGTGGCGGCCGGTCTCGTAGATGCGGGAGTTCGCGTTCTTGATGGCCTGCTGCATGGCCGCGCGGATCTCCTGGGCCGGGTCGTCCACCCCCTCGTTGAGGTTGACCAGCGCCTCCTGGACGTGCGAGGTCACGGCGTCCACGGCCAGAGCGCTCGCGATCTCGCCCGCGTTGACCCCGCCCATGCCGTCGGCGACCACGTACAGCCCGAGCCCCGACTGGGTGGACTGGGTGGTGAAGGTCAGGTCGAAGACCGCGAGGCTGTCCTCGTTGCCCGTCCGGACGATGCCCACGTCCGAGCAGTGGCCGGCCCGGCGCTGGGGGTTGTTGATCAGGGCGAGCAGGTGGGCCTTGAGCTCCTGCACCGTCTCGAAGCGATCGTCGGGATCGGGCGCGAGCATCTTGCGGACGATCCGCTCGATCTGCGGGTGGATCGCCTCGTTGAACGCGCTGAGGTCCGGCAGGTTGAAGCGCGTCTCCTCGTTGGGCCAGTAGCTCTCGGGGGAGTTGCCGGTGAGCAGGTAGTGCCACAGGGCGCCCAGGGCGTAGATGTCCGAGCGCTCGTCGACCTTGCCGCTCAGGTACCCGAACTGCTCGGGCGGCGAGTAGCCGGGCGTCGAGTCGGTGGGGACGGGGCAGGGCAGGATGGCGGCGCGGTGGAAGCCCGTGAGGCGCACCCGCTGGAAGTCGGGGGTGACGACCACGTAACGGGGCTGCAGGTCCAGGTGCAGGATCTGCCGGCGGTGGAGCTGGCCGATGGACTGGCACAGCTGGATCATCCAGTCAAGGGACTGCTGGACGCCGATGGCGGTGCCGTTGCGCAGGAGGTAGGCCAGGTCGCGCCCCTCGAGCTGCTCGATCACCAGGTAGGCGCGATCGCTCGCCTTGAAGATGTCGAGGGCCTTGACCACGGTCGGGTAGGAGACCGAGCGCAGGATCAGGAACTCGTTCTGCCAGGGGTTGTCCCAGGCCTTCTCCGCCCACTCGCTCTCGGGCAGGGCGCTGGTGCTGGCCTCGTCCTCCTTCTCCTTGACGATGACCACGAAGCCCGTGGCCTGGTCGATCGCCCGGTAGAGGTTGGCGCCGTTCTTGTACTCGAGGAAGCGCTCGACCGCGTAGCGGTTGGCGAGCAGGGTGTCCGCTTCGAGCGGCGCAAGGGGGCTGGTCGCGGAGCCGCGGTCGGAACGAGGCGAGGTCATGGCTCGTGGCTCCTTTCTTAACGGGCGAGCATCCACCAGAGGCCGGCCGAGATCACGAGGGCGGCCGCGACGGCAGCCCCCGCGATCAAGAGGCGCCTGGGGAGGGTGGGGCGCTCGGTCCGGCCGGTGGCCTTGGGACGACCGAGGTGGCCCGTTGCGGCCCGGTAGATCTGGCTGGACGTGGAGGCGTGGTGGGCGGCGATGTAGTTGCGGCAGTGGGGGCAGAACTGGCGGCCCTTGGAGATCTGCTCGCCGCAGTGGGGGCAGGTGCGCACGGCGTTGCTCGCCTCGCCTCCCACGCGGATCAGGGCGACCAGCATGTCGTCGGCACTGGCGTAGCGCTTCTCGATGTCGGAGTCGAGGGAGCGCATGACCAACTCCTCGGTCGCGTCCGTGACCTCGGGGTTGAGCTGGCGCACGGGCGGGAACGAGAAGGGGGCCTCGTTCTGAGGGTCGCGCCCGGTGAGCATGTAGTGCATGGTCGCCCCCAGCGCGTAGAGGTCGGTGCGGGGCTCGACCTGGCCGCGGTACTGCTCGGGGGGCGCGTAGCCCTGGGTGCCGATCATGGTGCCGCGGGCCGTGGGGTTGAAGAAGCGCGCGATGCCGAAGTCGACCAGGTAGATCTTGCCGAACTCGGTGAGCATGAGGTTGGCGGGCTTCATGTCCCGGAAGATGATGGGCGGCTTCTGGTGGTGGAGGTAGCTCAGCACGTCGCAGACCTGGATGGCCCAGCCGATCACGCTCTTCTCGTCGAAGGGGTTGTTGGACTGCTCGCAGATCCGGGCCTCCAGGTCCGAGCCGTTGATGTACTCCATCACGATGTAGTGGCGGTTCGACTCGGTGAAGCGGTCGAAGACCTCGGGGATGGAGTTGTGCTTGAGGCTGGCGAGCATGTCCGCCTCGCGGTAGAAGTTCTGCATCGCCGTCTCGCGCTGCTCGCCATCGGCGAAGTGGTCGAGCATCTCCTTGACGACGCAGACCTTGCTCGAGAAGCGGGTGTCGTTGGCCAGGTAGACGGCGCCCATCCCCCCCTGCCCGACGAGCTGGGTGATGCGGTACCGGTCCTGCAGCAGGGTCGAGGGCGACAGCAGGCCGCTCGCGCCCACCGAGCCCGCGGGCTGGGTGACGTGCGAGCTCGAGTGGGTCGCGGTCACCGCCCCCTTGAGGGGCTTGCCGCAGTCGCAGCAGAAGCGGTTCTCGGCGTTGTTATCCGTCTGGCAGTTGGAGCAGATCAACTTAGGGGGAACCTCCGCAGCCGCGGGGTGCCGAGTGGCGCCCGTCGGGACAGCTTGGGCATGGTCTTGGGCCAGGAGCTACCATTTGAACAAGTTTAGCACAAATCCGAGGTTGTTCGTCTGGCCGGGAGCCCCGCCCCCGGGCGGTTCCCCGGTGATGTAACCGGTGCTCCATGCCGAGGTGTCGCCAATGGCGAGCACCAGGCCCTGAGCGTAGGGCTGGGCGACGGCGATCGCAGGCCCGCCGAGCGTGGCGGCGACGCGGTATCCGCCGTCGCCCGCGCGCGCGATGGCGCGCGCCGTGGGCGGGGCGAAGATCGAGCAGGCCTCGTAGAAGGTGACGCCGCCCGGCATGGCATGCGGGGCGGGCAGCTCGGGGGCGGCCACCTTGATCCAGCCGGGCTGGGCGGAGTTCGCGGTGGTGCGGACCAGGTCGGGGCAGAAGGCGAGGCCGAAGGGCCGGGCGATGCGGTTGAGCGCCTCGGGCGAGTAGTCGAGCGCGCCGCCCCACTCGCCCATCAGCACGAGGGTGCCGCCCGAGGCGACGAAGTCCTGGAGGCGGCTTGCGGTCGCATCGGTCGCGAAGGCCGCGCGGGGGCTCGCGACCACCCGCACATCGGCTGCGTCCGAGACGCTGGTCGAGACGGTGAAGTCGGTGCCGAGCGCCGACTTGAGCGCACCCAGGGCGGTGCCGACGGAGGTTGCGCCGAAGGGCTGGGCGTCATTCTCGAAGACGACGATGGGCTTGGTGGCCTGGCGCGCGAGGACGACGCTGCCGAGGGCGAGGTCCGTGCCGTTCAGCGCAACCTGCCGGGTCGAGGGGGCGTGGAGCGCCTTGCGGATGCTGAGGGTGTGCGCTCCGGCTCCCAGGCCCTCGAGGGTGAAGCCCCCGTCGGCCCCCGAGAAGGTCCAGCTCTCGCCCGCGGCGACGCGGGCCCCCTCGATGGGGCCACCGGGCCCCGAGACCGTGCCGCTGATCGTGCCCGCCTGGGGGGTGAGCTCGACGGTGGTCTCGAGGGGGGTCTTGGGGTCGATCGAAAGACCCGTGACCAGGCGGGTCGCGTGGCCCGGGGCCGAGACCCGCAGCGCGTAGGTGCCGGCCTCCAGCGGGTCGAAGCGCATGGGAAGCGCCGAATCGGTGACGCCCCAGGCGGGAGTCGGCCCGACGAGGCTCACGGTCGCGCCCGCGATCCGATCCTGGGTGCCCGCCCGGCGGACGTTGACGCTCAGGATGCCGTTGACCAGGGCCGTGCCGCTGACGAAGACCTGGCGGCTGAGCGTGGGGCTCGGAGCCGGGCCGGGAGGCTGGGGCGGATCGGGAGTGGGCGCCGGGGGTTGCCCGGGGAAGAGGAAGCAACCCGAGAGGGACAGGGTGGCGAGCATCCCGACGAGGATCGTTCGGCGCATCACGGGGTGCCTCCTGCGGCGCTCCACTGGAGCGCCTTGAGCGGGTCGACCAGGCCGTAGCCGGTCTCGTTGCTGAAGCCGCCGGCGGAAAGGGGCTTTGCCGTCGCGATCAGGCGGGCGCGGACCTGGGAGGGGCTGAGCGACTGGCCGCGGGCCCTGGCGTCGGCGATGACGAGGGCCGCCACGCCGCTCACCACCGGGGTCGCCATGGAGGTGCCGCTCAGGACGCCGTAGTTCAGGGGAAGGCGCCCCGACTCGTAGAAGCTGTAGGTCGGCAGCGTCGAGTAGATCCCGTCGTTGAACTTGCTGGCGTCGCCGACGCCGCTGCTGCCCCCGGGGGCGACCAGCGAGACCTCGGGGCCGCGGTTGCTGTAGCCGGGGATGGAGGTTGCGGAGCCCTCCTTGCCCGAGGTGGCCCCGACGCAGATCACCCCCGCGTAGGCCGCCGGGTAGTAGACCGCTCCGTAGCCGTTGCCCGAGGCGATCACGACGGTGACCCCCTTGGCCATGTCGTAGGCCAGCACGTCGGCCAAGAGCTGGCTGGGCTCGGGACCGCCCACCGAGAGGTTGATGACGTCGGCCCCCGCGTCGGCCGCGTCCTTGAGGCCCTGGGCGATCGCGAAGTCCGAGCCCGAGCCGTCGGCGCGCATGACCTTGACCGGCAGGATGGAGACGCCGGGGGCGACCCCCACCATGCCGCCGTTGTCGCCCGCGGCCCCCAGGATCCCGGCCACGTGGGTGCCGTGGCCGTTGCCGTCCTTGAAGGCGTAGGGGGTGTTGCCGGTGCCGAGGGTGGTGTCGCCCTCCACCTCGTCGATATAGAAGGGGGCGCCCTCCGAGGTGCTCGCGACGCGCGTGGAGAGCTTGGGATAGTTCTCGAAGATCCCCGCCGGCACCCTGGCGATGTTGGGGGCGAGATCCGGGTGGCTCGCGTCCACGCCGGTGTCCACCACGGCGACCGTCACGCCCTTGCCGGGCGGCGAGGCCTGCGAGGCGGTGGCGAAGCTCGTGGAGTTCCAGGCCGCGTTCATGTCGATCCCGCGCTGTGCGCGCAGGTACCACTGGTACTGGCTGCTGGCCTCGCTCGGAGCGTAGGCCTGGGTCCGGCGCACGTAGTTGGGCTCGGCGTACTCGAAGGCCTCATGGCGGCTCAGGGCACTGCGCAGGGCCGCCGCGTCGCCCTGGATGGTCCAGCGCTCGGTGTCGGGCAGGATGGCGTCGACCTGCTGGACGCCGTGGGTGAGCCGCAGGGCCTCGCGTTCGCTTTGGCCGGTCTCGGCCTTGAACTTGACGATGAGCTCACCTTCGACCTGGGGGCTCGCCGAGCGCGAGGCCCCGGGGGCGGTGCCCCAGAAGGCCTGACAGCCGGTGACGGCCAAGGTGAGGGCGAGTGCCGCCCCGAAGAACCTCCCCCCCCTGGATGGGGGGGGCGAGGGGGGGGTGATCTCGAACGCCTTGGCCCAAGGGCGGGCAGCTAAGGACACGAAGGCCTCCTGGGAGTGGATCCGGACAACCCTTCTTTACCCAGAACGGCCGATCCTGGAACGGCGGCCGCCGATTCACGCTACCAGAGGAAGAGATCCGAGATGAAGGCCCCGTTGCTCGCCTCTTCCAGGTTGCTCGCCTTGCCCTGGGTGCCGGGGCTTGCCCAGGCCGAGGTGTCGCCGAGGGCGATCACCAGGCCCCGCCCGTAGGGGCGGGCCGCCACGACGGTGAAGTCGCCGCTGACGATCGAACTCACCCGGTAGCCCTCCTGGCCGAGGCTCGAAAGGCGCACGGCGGGCGGCGGGGCAAAGAGGGAGCAGGCTTCGTACAGCTTCAGGCCGCCGCTCACCGCACCGGGGGTCGGCAGGGCGCCGGGGCTCACCGGCACGCTCACCCATGCCGACGGGCTCGCCGTGCCGAGTCGTACCTGGTCCGCGTTGAAGCCGAGGCCGTAGGGGATGGCGATCTTGTTGAGGGCCGCGGGCGAGTAGTCGCCGAAGCCGCCCCACTCGCCCATCAGGACGAGCTTGCCGCCCCCCGCGACGAAGGCGCGCAGGCGCTCGACGGTGGCGTCGGTTGCATAGGCGTCCCTGGGGCTCGAAACCACCCGTACCGCGGCGTCGGCGTCGGCCGAGACGGTGACGAAGCCCTCGCTCGTAAGGCGCGTCTGGAGCGCCGAGAGGGCATTGCCCACGGTGGTGCCCGCGAAGGTCTGGGTGGCGTTCTCGAAAGAGACGGTCTTGGCCGCCGTCGGGGCCGAGACATCGCCGAGGGCCACCTCGCTCGCGCCCACGGTGATTTCCCGGGTCACGGTCGCGTAGCCGGTCTTGGAGACGGAAAGGGTCTGGGCGCCCGCGGGGGCCCCCTTGAGCGTGAACCGGCCGGTGGCGTCGGCGAAGGCGTAGGCCTCGCCCACGCTGATCCGAGCACCCGCGAGCGGCTTGCCGTCGGCGCCGAGGGCGCGGCCCGTCACGTCGCCGCCCGATGGCACAAGCGAGACGACGAGGGTCGGCGGCGCCTGGGGATCGAGGGTGAGGGGCTCGGATAGCTGGGGCACGCAGCCCGGGGCCTCGATCCGGACGCGGTAGCTGCCCTTCTCGAGGGGCTGGAGGGTGAGGTCGAGGCTCGAGGTGGTGCCGTAGGCGAGCGTCGGGCCCATGACCGTCACCCGGGCGCCCGAGACCCGCTCGCCGGATCCGGCCTTGAGGGCGCGCACGGTGAGGCGCCCGCCCGCGATCGCGGTCCCCGACGCGAAGACCTGGCCGGTCCTGGGGTCGAAGACCTGCCGGGCGAAGACGTCCGGCCCCTTGGTGATGGGCTCGAGGGCCACGGGCCCGCCGCCCCAGCAGGCGGTGAGCAAGAGCGGGGCGATCGCCCAGCATCCCTTGAGCCTCATGGCGTGGTCGCCCCGTCGTGCGAGGTGCCGATGAGCGCGGCTTCGGGCTGGACGAGGCCGAAGCCCGCGTCCTCGTTGAAGCCGCCGTTGAGAGGCTTGGCCGAGGCGACCAGGCGCGCACGGACCTGGGCGGGGCTGAGCGACTGGCCGCGGGCCTTGGCATCGGCGACGATCAGCGCCGCCACCCCGCTCACCACGGGGGTCGCCATGGAGGTGCCGCTCTGCACCCCGTACTTCTCGGACTTGCCGTAGTTGATGCTCAGGAAGTAGGGATAGGTCGGCAGAGTCGAGTAGATGCCCCGAGCCGGATCCGAGCTGGAGTCGCCCCCCGGCGCCACCACGGCCTGCTCGGGGCCGTAGTTGCTGTAGGTGGCGACTGACGTGTTGGTGGCGGTGGCCCCCACCGCGATCACCCCGGTGTAGGCCGCCGGGTAGTAGACCTTGGTGTGGTCGTTGCCCGAGGCGATGATGAAGGTCTTGCCCTTGGCGATGCCATCGGCGATCGCCTCGGCCAGCACCGGGCTCGGCGCGGGGCCGCCCACCGAGAAGTTGATGATGTCGGCGCCCGCGTCGATGGCGGCCTTGAAGCCCTTGGCGATGGTGAAGTCGTCGCCGTTGCCGTCGGCGCGCATGACCTTGACCGGCAGGATCTTGGCGCCGGGGGCCACCCCCACCACGGTGCCGTTGCCCGCGAGGATCCCGGCCACGTGCGTGCCGTGGCCGTTGCCGTCCTTGAGGCGAAAGTCCTTGTCGGTGCCGTCCGGCCCGTCGCCCACCTCGTCGATGAACTTCTTGCCGCCCACGTCGGTGCCGCTGACGATGTTGGCGTTCAGGTCGGGATGGCTCGTGTCCACCCCGGTGTCGACCACCGCCACCACCACGTCCTTGCCGGGCGGGGTCACCTGGCTCTTGCTCCAGGCGGTGCCCACGTCGATCCCCCTGTCGGGGCGCAGGTACCACTGGGTGGTGGGCGGGGTGCCACCGCTCTGGTAGGCCTGGGTGTGGCGCAGGTAGTTGGGCTGGGCGTAGGCGATCGCCCCCTCGCGTAAGAGCGCCTGGACCGCGGCCTCCGGCGACTGGCTTTGCAGGCGCCAGCGCTCGGTACCGGGCTTCAGGGCGTCGGTGCCGCTCACGCCGTAGCGCGCGCGCAGCGCCTCGCGCTCGGCTTCGGAGCTCCCGGGCCTGAACTTGACCACGAGCTCCTGGCCGCTGGCCGGGTACGGCGCGGCGCCCGGCGTCGTGACGCCGGCGGGCGGCGTCTGGCAGCCCGCGAGAACGGCGAGCCCGACGCCGAGGGTTAGGAGGTGACGGTGGCGCTGAGGACGCTTGGGCATAATCTCAAGATCCTTGCGGCCGTGTCGGCCGATGACTTGGGGGTGGGGGAGAGCCGCACGCAGCCCTCGGGGGTCTGCGAGAGGATGGGGGTGCCGTAGACCAGGCTCACGAGCGCTGCGCTCGCGCCCGGCGCGAGCTGCACCTCGACGGTGCCGGTGCCCGCGGCCTGAGGCGCCGGCTCGGGGACTGCGGGCATCATGTCGGGCAGGAGGGGCACCGAGACCTTGTGGTTGGGCTCGGCGTACTCGACCAGGCCGCTGGCCTCGTACACCCGTTGCATGGCCTCGACCGTGCGGCTTGCCGGCAGCTTGAGGCGCCACACCTCGATCCCCGAGATCTTGTCGAGGGCCGTGACGCCCTGCTGGGCGTTGAAGGCGTCGATCTGCGCCTGGCTCACGCCGCGCTTGAACTTGACCAGGAGCTCGCCCTCGACGTAGTTGCGCTCGCTGGGGCGAGGAGAGGTGCCGCCGCCGGGAGCGGGCCAGACCTGGGCCACGTAGGGCAGGGTGGAGAAGAGGGTGGCGTAGTCGTCGCGATTGCCGCGCTCGCCGATCCCGAAGCGCCAGGTGTGCGCGCCCTCGGCCTGATAGGCTCCCTTGAGGCCGAGCACGATGTCCACCGTCTTGACGAAGTAGGGGCCCACCTCGGGCGTGAAGCGCACGAGCACCTGGTCGGCGGCGACCGCAGGGGGCTTGGCGTCGGCGCGCGGCTTGGCGCTCACGGCCATGGCCTTGCCGCTGGGCAGGAGCGCGGCCAGCACGAAGGCGCAGGCTCCGAGGAGCAGGATGGGGCGAACAGGGGCCATGCGTGCCTTCCTTTCCGATCTCTATTGTACCCTAGCGCGCCGGAGGGCGGCGCCTGTGGGCGAGGTGCCCGAAACTTACTGGCGGATCTGGGACTGGTACATCGAGAGGTTGACGCTGTCCTCGGAGACGCCGCTCGGCTTGTACTGGGGGAATAGGACGGTCGGGCGGAAGTCCTGGTTCTGGTCCTGGCTGTTCAGCGCGGTCTTGAGGGTGACGCCGGGCTCGTCGGCGGCCAGGGTCCAGCGGTCGATGATCTCGCCCAGGGTGTTGGAGGTGATGAAGTTGGCCGTCACGATCGAGCCCGGCGGCGACTGGTCCTCGGCGGGGGCGACGTACTGCTCGCCGTTGAGCAGGGACTTGAGCTTGATGAGGATGATCAGGCTGTCGCGCTCGACGAACCAGTCCTGACCCTTCTGGAGGTTCTCGGTGTCGGAGAGGATGTCGCGCGGGCTCGACACCGGCTTGGGGTGGCGGCCATGGGTGAGGCGCAGCGAGCCCATCTCGCTCGAGAGCATGTAGTAGTCGGTCCAGGTGACCGGGAACAGCGGGACGGTGCCGGTGTACTCGGGGGTCAGGCGCGGGTCCCGAGGGTTGCTGGTCGGGCCGCTCAAAAAGACGGGCAGGTCCCAGCCGATGAGCGGCTTGACGCGGTTGAGGGGGCCGTAGGCGCGCGGGCCCGCGGGCTGGCCGCTCGTGGGCACCAGGCCGGTCGCGGCGAGCGCCTCGGCCTCGGCGGGGGGGGTGCTGTCCGCCAAGGTGGCGGTGTTGAGGATGACGTAGTACCGGATGTTGGGGTTGGTGGTCTCGAGCGCACCTGTCATCTTGAGCGTCAGGCGCATGATGGGCTCGGGCCTGAGCTTGGTGGCCTCGTTGGCGCAGCCCTCGATTGCTCCGAGCGCCGAGAGGGCTCCGAGCAGGAGGGGGGTGGCGAAGCGCTTGGGGCGTCGCATGGCGGTACTTCCTCGTTCCATAGTGCTTTGACGCGCGGGGGCTCGCGGCGGTTCCATTTTTCGGCCCCTTCCTAGAACGTGCCCGTGCCCAGGCCGAACTGGCTGCCCAGCTGGGCCGGGTCGCCGAGGCTGCCGAACGTCTTGTTGGACAGATTCACGAGGTTGGTCGGGAAGGCGACCATCGCGAGGTTGAGGGTGTAGGCGTCCAGGCGCTTGTTGTAGGTGACCGACAGGATGAAGTCGTGCAGGTCCTTGTTGATGCCGATGCTCAAGAGGTCGTAGCGCTTGAGCGCGATGTCGTACTGGCCCTCGGCCACCAGCGCCCAGTGGTCCTGCCAGGTGGTGCCGGTCTCGAGGGTGAGCTTGTTGCTGAAGGCGCGCCACTCGCCCACGTCCACGCTCCAGACGAGCGTCGAGTCGAAGGACCAGCCCGGCACCATGTTGTCCTGGCCGTAGACGCCGCCGAAGCCCTCTTCGGTGGACTGCACGTGGAGGGTGCTGCTGATGTCCTGCCACTTGCCGGTGCCGAACTCCAGGAACTCCTTGTCGGCGAAGGTGTAGCCGGTGTTGATCGTCATGTTGAGGCGGCGGCTGGGCCGGAAGGTCAGACCGGTGTTGTAGGGCGTGTAGCGCTTGATCTCGTAGTTGTAGCCGAGGGTGTTGTTCCAGTTGAACACCTCTCCTGCCACCGCGTTGGCCGAGCCGTTCAGGGTGTGGTTCTTGGACAGGCTCAGGCTCTCGAACTGCTTGAAGGGGCTGGAGTTGCGCCCCGTCAGGCCGAAGGGCGTCCAGAGGGGGGCCTCGGTGGTCTTGGTCGGCGGGGTGTAGTCCCGGTGGTAGGTCAGGTTGGTGTTGAAGTACTGGGTGAACTCGTTGGTCAAGGCCGCCTGGCCCGTCAGGCGGTACTCGGCGTCACCGGTCGAGTAGTAGCGCTGCTCGTAGCCGGTCGAGCCGAAGTTGAGCTTGGCGCCGAGCCCCAGGTCGAGGGGCTTGGAGGTCAGCTCGCCCAGCATCTTGACGCGGGTGACGGGCTCGAGGCGGGTGGCGGGGTTCCTCGGGTTGCGCTTGGTGACGTCCGGCTCGAAGGCCGAGTCCTCCACGTAGCGGCCGTAGACCCCCGAGACGGTGAAGGGCTGGAACTGCTCGAGGATGGGGTTGCTCGAGATCGAGAGCTCGGGCAGCTTGTCCACGTAGCCGAGGCCCGCGATTGCGGCCAGCTGCTGCTCGGCCGAGGCCGTGGCCGGGATCGCGAGGTTGAACAGCTTGGTGGCGCTCAGCTTGGCGTTGCCCCAGCCCAGGTTCTGGGTGAGGTCGACGGTCTGGGTCAGGCGCTCCTGCAGCGGCTGCGAGGGGTACTGGTTGCGGGTGTGGTCGGTGGTCGAGCTCAGCCGCAGGTCGCTGGTGAACGTCTGGTTGAACTGGAGGTTGCTGTTCTGGGTCGTGGTGGTGGGCACGGTGGTCGGCGCAGGGGCCGGCGTGCCCGGCTGCCGCACGACCACCGCCGGCAGGCTGGCCTGCTCGGTGCGGTTGGTGCGGGCCGTGAAGTTGGTGCCGCCGTAGGTGCCGCCGACGTTGGCGGTGTCGTTGACGGTGCGGCTGTGCGAGAAGTCGAAGATCTCGCGGAAGTTGCGGTTGGCACCGTAGTTGAGGCCCAGGCGGTTGTCCGTCACCCCCGCGTACCAGGCGATGTGGTCGTCGCGGTAGGGCTGGCTCGGCTGGAAGGTCGTCCGGTCGTAGGTCGGGCCGATGCGCCCCAGGTCGTAGAGGTTGCGGTCCTCGTACCACCCGTCGAGGGTCATCTGGCCGAAGAGGCGCTGCTGGTGCCGCGCGCGCCAGTAGTGGTCCTGGAAGAAGTTGGGGTTCGAGGGATCGAGCCGGTGGACGACCCAGGGGTTGCTCGTGGCGTAGGCCTTTTCGAGGTCGGTCGCGCCCGTGCGCCCCGGCACGTAGTCGGCCATGTCCGGCAGGGGCAGGCCGTAGAGGGTGAAGGCCGAGATGGAGTTGGGGGTGTTGTCCCAGACGTGGTCGAAGCCGATGCCGCCGGGCGCCTTGAACTCCAGCCCGTTCAGGAAGACGTTGCCGTAGTGGCGCTCGTTGAGGCGATAGGCCATCGTCGACTTGATGAACAGACCCTCGACGTTGTTCTTGCCCATCGAGACCGAGGACTCGCGGCGCTTGAGCGGGATGTAGAACCAGGGCACCCAGAAGACGGGGCGGTTGTTCATGAAGACCCGGACGTTGGTGCCCATGGCGTAGTCGTCGGGGACGTACTTGATCCAGCCGTTCTCGGTGTGGTAGTGGGGCGTCTCCTGCTTGGAGACGAAGTCGCAGGTGGTGAAGGTGCCTTCCTTGATCTCGAACTCACGCTTGGCGTGCGAGATGAGCTCCTTGCCCGTGATGTAGACGATCTGGCCGGGGGTCTGGGCGGGGACCTCGAGCTTGGCCCCCTGCACGACGGCCTCTTCGGTCTTGAGCTCGTAGCGCAGGCTCGTGCCCGTGACGGTCTGGACCTTGCCGTTCGCGCCCTGCTGCACCATCACGAAGGGGGTGTCGGTCGAGACGATCTTCTCGGTCTGGTTGAACTCGAGGCGGTCGGTGGTGATGACGACCCCCTGCACCTCGAGGCGAACGTTGCCGGTGGCCGTCGAGATGCCGGTCTGGCGATCGCTCTCGACCCTGTCGGCGCGCAGCTTGACGCTCGTCTGCGCCGCGGCCGAGCCAGGGAGCAAGAGTTGAGCGCAAAAAAAAGCGGCCACGGTGGCGAGGGCCACCGCGCGGCTCAGGAAGAGCGGTCGACGCGCCATAGCAGAAACACTCCGACGATGCCGAACAGGAAGTTCTCGACCCACGCGGCGGTGATGGGGTCGAGCATGCCTGCGTTGCCCATCGAGCGGGCGATGGACATGACGATGTAGTAGACGAAGACGGTGGCGATGGTGATGGCGACGCCGATGAAGGTGCCGAGCCTGGCGAAGCGCAGCCCGATGGGGGCCGCGAAGAGGGTGACGAAGAGCGCCGTCCAGGGCAGCGAGAACTTGAGGTAGTAGTCCACCTCGGTGCTCTTGGTGTCCACCCCGCCCGACTTCATGACGTCGATTTGCTTCTTGAGCTGGGCCGAGGTCTGCTCCTGAGGTGAAAGGTCCCCCTGGGTGAAGAAGGTCTCGGGGTTCTGGTCGACCTCCACGTCGTAGTTGGCGAAGGGCTCCTCGACCTGGACGAAGTCCTCCTGGCCGTAGCGGTGGATCACCCCGTCGGTGAGCTTCCAGCGGCGGCCGCTCCAGGTGCCCTGCCGCGCCGAGATGACGACCGGGGTGGTCCCCGTGCGGTCGAAGATCATCACGCTGTACATGATGTTGGAGCGCTGATCCACCTGCTTGACGTAGAAGTAGCGGTTGTCCTGGCCCTTGAAGAAGACGTTGTCCTTGAAGATGGGCTTGGACTGCCGGAGCATGATGGTCCGCACCAGGTCGACCACGTTGCGGTTGGCCCATGGCACCATCTGGTCGTTGATGAGGAAGTTGCCGTAGCTGACGATCACCGACCCGATGATGATGGGGACGGTGATGCGCTTGAACGAGGTGCCGCATGCGCGAAGGGCCGTGATCTCGGAGTCGCGGCTCAGGCGGCCGATGGTGAGCAGGGTCGCGAAGAGGTAGGCCACCGGGAAGGTGATGACCATGATTGCCGGAAGGTTGAAGGCCAGGAGCTTGAGCACCACCGACACCGGCACCCCGGAGTCGACGATCAGCTTGGCGTAGATGTAGAGGAGGTTCGCCAGGTTCATGACGACGAAGCCGAAGGTGCCCGCGATGAAGGGCTTCTGCAGATCGAAGAGGATGTAGGCGTCGATGGTCTTGAGCGGGCGCCAGATGCGCTCGGTCAAGCTCCATACCTGCTTGAGCTTGTCGTTGAACACGGCCACTGGCCCTGCTACCTGCGGTCCACGCGGATCAAGAGCCCGATCCCGATGACGCCGAACAGGACGTTCTGGGTCCAGGCCGCGATCAGGGGCGGGACCGCTCCCGCCTCGCCCAGGGCCTGGAAGGTCTGCATGATCACGTAGTAGAGGAACACCAGGATGATCGAGAGGGCCACGCCGACGTAGGCGCCCATGCGCGAGAAGATCATGCCCAGGGGGGCCGCGATCAGCGCGGCGAAGAAGGTCGCGAGCGGCACCGAGTACTTCATCATGTAGGCGACCTCCATCTTGTGGGTGTCGACCCCGCTCTTCTTGAGGCCCTCGAACTGGCCCTTGAGCTGGTTGGCGCTCTGCTCGCTGGGGTTCAGGTCGTCGCCGAAGTAGCTGGCGTTGCTCAGGTTGAACTGGATGTTGAGGGTGCCGTACTTGATCTCGTGGTCGACGAAGCCCGACTCGTTGTACTTGTGGACGGCCCCGTCCTCCATCTGCCAGATGGAGTTGCCGTCGCCCTGGTTGATCCAGCGGGCGCGCTTGGCCGTGATGACCTGGGGCGGCCCCGCCTGGGTCTGGTCCAGCACGAAGATGTCGCGCATCAGGCCCGTGGTTCCGTCCACCTCCTTGACGTAGAAGTAGCGGTTCTCGGTGCCCTTGAAGAAGACGTTGGGCTTGATGAGGGGCTTGGTGATGTTCGCCTGCAGCTCCTTCTTGATGCGGCTGACCTGGCGGTTGGACCAGGGCACGATCTTGTCGTTGAAGACGAAGTTGCCGACCGAGACCAGGACGGCCCCCGCGATGATGGGGGCGATGATCCGCTTGAAGGAGATCCCGGCGCCCCGCAGGGCCACGATCTCGAAGTCCTTGGTCATTCGGCCGATGCCCAGGAGGCTCGCGAAGAGGTAGGCCACCGGGAAGGTGAGCACGACCATGGACGGCAGGGTGAACAGCAGCAGCTGGATCACCGACCCGGCCGGCGCGCCCGCCGAGAAGATCAGGTCGGTGAACTGGCTCAGCGTCACTGAGAGCATGATCAAGATGAAGGACAGGACCCCGAAAACGAAGGGCCTGAGCATTTCCCCCATCACGTACCGATCGAGAATTCTCACTGCGAGATCCTTACATAGTCGCCAGAGTGCCCATGTTAACACACATGATGATAGAATCCCCTTCATGACAGACCCATCGATCGCAACCCTTCAGGCAGCCTCCGCGCGCGTTCCAGGCCGCCTGGCCGCTCGCCTTCGCACCGGCTTCGTCGCCTTCTCGTCGGGTGCCGTCCTGAGCTTCGCCTTTCCCGGCTGGGACGCAGGGTTCCTCGCCTGGTTCGCGCTGGTGCCCTTCCTGGTGATGCTGCTGCAGCCGCGCTCGGCGCGCTCCTATGCCTGGCTCGGCGCGGCGTTCGGCGTCGGGTTCTTCGGCGGGGTCAACTACTGGCTGCTTGCCATGCACCCGCTGACCTGGCTCGGCCCCGGCATGACCATGACGCTGAGCCTCGCCGTCGTGTTCCTGGCATGGAGCCTGCTGGCGCTCATCCTCTCGAGCGGATCGATCGCGGCCTTCACCGCCGCGGGCCTGACCATGCGCGCGCTCGGGAAGAAGGACCGGCTCGGGGCCTGGGCGGCGGTGCTGGTGCCCGTCTGCTTCTGGGTGGCGATGGAGTACGTCCAGGCCAACGGCGTGTTCGGCTACACCTGGAACATGCTGGCCTCGACCCAGTACCGGACCCTGCCCCTCCTGCAGTCGGTGGCGCTGTTCGGCCCCTTTCCCCTCTCGGGCCTGATCGTCGCGGTCAACGCCGCGATCGCCTGGGGGATCGCCCGGCGAGAGTGGAAGCCCCTGGCTGCGACCCTCTCGGTGGTGGTCGGCCTGTCGGGCTTCGGCCTGTGGTGGATGAACCGGCCGGTCCCTGGCGCGCCCGTGCCGGTCGCGGTCGTCCAGGGCAACGTCTCCCAGACCGAGAAGTGGCAGCGGGGCAACGAGGTCCAGATCCAGGACCGGTACTTCGACCTGTCGCGCAGGGTGAGCGCGGCCAAGCTCGTCGCCTGGCCCGAGTCGGCGCTGCCGGTGCTCCTGAGCAACACCCCGGCCCTCTACGATCGCTTCGCCGCCGAGGCCAAGGCCAGGGGCCAGGCCTTCCTGACGGGCACCTTCAACTCCACGACCGGCCCGGACGGCTTGCCGCGCTACTACAACGCCACCACCATGTTCGGCCCCGACGGGCGGAACCTCGGCTGGGACGCCAAGAAGCATCTGGTGCCCTTCGGCGAGTACCTGCCCTGGCGCAACACCCTGCCTGCGATCTGGGCCCAGACCTTCGCCCAGCTGAACCTCATGTCGGTGGACATGACGCCGGGCGAGCGCCCTGCTCCCTTCGAAACCGCCTTCGGCCGCGTCGGGTCAAACGTCTGCTTCGACTCCATCTTCCCCGACGTCATGCGCGACACGGCCCGCGCCGGGGCCGAGATGTTCGTGCTGGTGACCAACGACGCCTGGTACAAGAAGACCATGGCCCTGCAGCAGCACCTGGCGCACGGGGTCCTGCGCGCCGTCGAGAACCGCCGGCCCTTCCTCCAGGCGGCGAACACCGGAGCCTCCGCCGTCGTCGATCACACGGGACGGATCGTGGCCAAGGCCCCCACCTGGGAGTCCGCGGCAGTGATGGCCGAGGTGCGGCCCGTCTCCGACAAGACCCCCTACACCCGCTTCGGCGACTGGCTGTCGTGGGTGCTGATGGCCACGGCGGCGGCCTTCATGGTCCGGGCCGCTCGCCCGATATCCAAGGCGTAGGAGGCTAGCGGCGGTGCTGAAGGCGATCCTTGCGAACCTCAAGAAGACCTGGCCGGTGCTCGCGGTGCTGGTGCTGGTGCTGGGCGCGGGCAGCTGGTACCTCAAGCAGCAGCCTCACGTCCAGAGCCCGATCCTGCCCACGGCCCTGACCAAGATGGAGCCCCACATCGAGCTGGCATTCCAGGATGTGACCATGCAGGGCCGCGAGAAGGGGACCGTGCGCTGGCGCATCGCCGCCAAGCAGGTCAAGGCCTCCCAGAACCAGCAGTACATCTACTTCGAGCAGCACCCCCGCGGATCCTTCTACAACGTGAAGGACTGGAGCCAGAAGGAAGGGGAGCCGCCCAAGAACCAGACCGTGGACTGGACGGCCGACAAGGCCGAGTACGACAGCCTCATGGATGAGATGACCATGACCGGCAGCGCCAGCTTCGTCACCGAGAACCAGGATCGCCTCAACACCGATCACGTCCGCTACCGGGCCAAGCTGCACCAGGTCCTCATGGAGAAGCCCGTCGAGCTCAGGACGCACGACCAGCTGGTGATGCGCTCCCACGAGGCCACCGCCGACACCCAGATGGAGAACGTCCAGCTCTTCGGGAACGTCGAGCTGATTTCCCCCTTGAAGGGCGAGGAGAATCCCCTGTGAACCGGCGACTGATCCCGGCGCTTCTGGCGCTCACCGTGCTGCTCGCGGCCCCGCCGGCCTGGTCGGCCCGCAAGCCCGCGGCGCAGACTCCCGAGGCCTTCCCCACCCTCCCGCCTGCGCCCTCGGTGCCGGCAGGCGCTCCGCCCATCCCGCCGCCCGTGCCCGGCATCGGCGGCTGGGGCGCGACCCCCACCCCCAAGCCCAAGCTCGCCCCGCTCAAGCCGGGGGCGGTCAAGGGGGCGGTGCGCATCCTGTCCCAGAGCCTGTCCTACGATCGCAAGGCGTCGCTCGCGATCCTGGAAGGGGCGGTCAAGATCTTCCAGGACGACATGACCATCGAGACCGAGAAGCTGCGCCACGACTCCAAGGCCAAGGTCTCGTACATCGAGGTGCCCTTCAAGCTCGTCCAGACCAAGCCCGACGAGCCCACCACCACCCTCAACGGCAAGAAGATGACCTTCTTCCACAACGAGAAGCGGGTCTTCGTGGACGGGGAGGTGCGCCTCTTGCGCGCGGGCAACCCCGCGGCCCAGAGCGCGGGGGGCGCCAAGAAGGAGAAGCTCAAGGCCGCCCTCAAGCGCGAGGACACCAACATCAACTCCGACAAGATGACCTACTGGACCCAGAAGAAGGACGCGGACTTCGTGGGCAACGTGCTCGCCTTCCAGAAGGAGAAGCGGGCCGAGGGGAACCACGCCTTCCTGGACAACACCCGCAAGAAGATCTTCATGGACGGCAACGTCGTCCTGACCCAGATCAAGGGCGACTGGCTGGTCCGCGAGGGCATCGTCGACACCAGCAAGCCCGACCCGGAGCGGGACAAGGCGATCAAGGAGAAGACCGTCGCCACCGGCGACAACCTCGAGATCGACCAGGTGACCAACGACTCGATCCTCACGGGTCAGATCGTCAAGATCGACCAGAAGGACCGCCACGCGACCGGCAAGCGCGCGGTGTTCAGCGACAAGGACCAGACCATCACCCTGACCCAGGACGTGAAGATCCGCCGGGAGTCGGGGGACTGGATCAACGCCGAGCGCGCGGTCTTCCACACCGACAACGACAAGTTCGAGGCCTTCGGCGGCCAGGGCACCCAGGTCGAGACCGAGTTCAAGCTCGACGAGGAGAACAAGTAAGCGAAAGGGCCGACCCTCGAGGGTCGGCCCTTTCGCTTACTTGTTCTCCTCGTCGAGCTTGAACTCGGTCTCGACCT
>DATNQI010000020.1 GCA_036704125.1 Pantanalinema sp.
CCGAGCTGCGCAGCAGCCTGCGCGCCGAGGATCTGCTCACCCGCGATCCCCGCGCCAAGGAGCGCAAGAAGTACGGCCGCAAGAAGGCCCGTAAGCGCTTCCAGTTCTCGAAGCGCTAAGCTTCCCGAAGGCCCCTCGCTCCGGCGGGGGGCTTTTCGCATGGCGCCGCGAGTGGTCGCTCCCGCTCAGATCGGTTATGATCGCCTTGCCGTCCGTTTCTCAACCACCCAGGAGGAGTCTTGAACGCTCAGCGCCGTCTTTCCCGAGGCCTTCCCTTCTTCCTGCTTTCCATGTCGCTCGGTTGCGGGGTCGCTCGGGCCTCCGCCCCGGCCGTCTCGGACTCGTTCGGGTCCTACCCGGCGCCGAGCGCCGAGGAGACGGCCCGGGTCAAGGCGGCCTTCCGTGACGCGGCGGCCCGCACCGTGGGCGAGCGCTCGGGTGACCTCTTCGTCTTGCCCGCCAAGTACAGCTACGTGACGGACGGTGGCCACCGCACGCCGACGCTCGCTCACTACAAGGGCCAGCCCATGCAGAATGGGGGCACGGTCCACGGCAACTCCTGGGAGTACGACACCCGGATTCCCATCGTCCTGTGGGGCCCCGGATTCGTGCGCCCCGGCGTGCAGACCGACGCGAGCGCGACCCAGCAGGACCTGACGCCGACGTACGCGCACCTGATGGGCACGGTCCCACCCGAGGACGCCTACGGCCGCGTGCTGGACGAGGCGCTCGTCCCGACCTCCCGCAGGCCCAAGGTGATCCTGACTTTGGTCTTCGACCAGGGCGGCGAGGTGTACTACCGGGCCCATCCCGGCGCCACCCCCCGGATCGACGCCCTGAAGAAGGAGGGCACCTACTTCACCTCGGCGAAGGTCAGCCACGTGGACGTGGAGACCGGGATCGGCCACTCGGCGATCGGCACCGGGGCGTGGCCGTCGCGGACGGGGATCTCTAGCAACAACTTCTGGATCCGGGCCTTCGGCAGCCCGCGCTACTCGTTCGCCGGCGACGTGGACAACTCGCCCCTGTTCCTGGGGAGCCCCACCCTCGGGGACGTCTGGCTGCGTGCGAGCGAGAACCAGGCGCTGGTGGCGGGCTACTGCTACGCCGATCGCGCCGCGATCGGGATGGCGGGCCACGGTTCGCTCTATGCCGGCAACAAGAAGCCCTGGGTCATCTTCTACGACGAGAAGGCGGGAAAGCTCACCACCAACCGCCAGTACTACGCGCTGCCGGGCTACCTGGAGGGCGCGAGCCCCAAGGCGCACCTGGACGCCCTGACGGGGGGGACCGGGCGCTGGATGGACCATCCGATCGATCCCAAGTCGAAGGTTCGCGTCACCCCCGCCTTTGCGGCCTTCGACGGCGACAACGTGGTCAAGCTGATCGAGCAGGAGCCCTGGGGGGCCGACGACATCACCGATCTGATGTACGTCACCCTCAAGTCCACCGATGCCGCAGGCCACAGCTACGGCCACGAGTCCGACGAGGCGGGGGCGGTCTTGGCCGAGCAGGACAAGCAGCTCGGCCGGATCATCGACGCGCTGGTCGCC
Organism: Pantanalinema sp.; assembly: GCA_036704125.1. Lineage (NCBI taxonomy): Bacteria > Bacillati > Cyanobacteriota > Cyanophyceae > Leptolyngbyales > Leptolyngbyaceae > Pantanalinema > Pantanalinema sp. Next base: position 1,554 of record DATNQI010000020.1, read on the forward strand.
AAGGTGGGCCGCGAGAACCTGGTCGTGGCCCTGACGGCCGACCACGGTAGCACGCCGCTGGCCGAGCTGTCCAAGGGGGTGGCCCTCGACGACGCGAAGCTCGTCGCGGACCTGAATCGACAGCTCGACAAGCGCTCCAACGGGGTCAACGTCTTCGAGTACGCGTCGGCGACGCAGCTCTTCATCAACGAGGCGGAGCGGGTGCGCAACGGCCTGAGCTACGATCAGCTCAAGAGGGCGGTCCTCGCCTACAAGGTGGACGGCAAGCCCTTCTTCGTGGACGCCGTGACCCGGCCGGAGGCTACCGAGCGCGCGAGCAGGCTCGCCAAGCCTTAAGTGGCTGCAAACAACACCCGCCTGATGTATCTCCCCGCCCCCTGGTGGGGCGGGGGAATCAAGGGGGAGTTCTTTTTTGAACCAAGCTTAATCGCCTCTTACCTCTCCAGGGGCAAGCGCCGGCCCCGGCTTCCGACAATGAGTTAACGGCTCTTGAACGTCGGAGGTGGCCATGGCAATCAACAGCATCAACCGATCGCTGCAGCGCGACTTCGCGCCCCAGCTCGCGCGTCGCGCCGCCGAGCCCGTCCGGGCCGAAGCGAGCCAGGCCGCCACCAAGGTCGCCCGCATCGATGAGCAGGGCCTCACCCTCTCGGGCCTGAAGAGCGACGTCATCAACGCGGGCTCCGAGGCGCTGATCCGCCTCGGCGACCTGTTTCCCGGCCTGGTGAAGCTGGGGCATGCGATCTACGGCTTCCAGACCCGCTCGGTCGATGGCGACGCCCTCCAGAAGCTCGGCAAGGTGGGCGACAAGCTCCTGCGCGGCGCTCAGCCGAGCGACGCGGGCTTCGAGGAGCTCGCCAGGCAGGGCTACAACACCGTCATCAACCTGCGCCCCGAGCGCAACCTCGAGCAGGATGCGGTCGAGAAGCTCGGCATGAAGGCCGTGTTCCTCCCCTTGCCTCCTCTGGACGCGCCGACCCACGCGCAGACCCTCGCGTTTCTCCAGACGGCGCTGGATCCCGCCAACGGCAAGGTCTTCTTCCACTGCTACCACGGGGTCGATCGCACGGGCACCATGGCGGCCGCCGTGCGGATCGCGCGTGACGGCTGGAGCGCGGAGCAGGCGATCGCGGAATTGCGCTCCTTCGGCTTCCACGAGGACGGCCAGCAGCGGAAGCTCGCCTACATCTCCGAGTTCGAGCGCTACTGGAAGACCCTGCCGACGCAGAAGAAGGCGGAGGTCCTGCACGCGCAGCCCGTCGCAGCGGCCTCGCGCCTCATCGGGGTTCGCTGAGGGGCGGGTGCCCAATAAGCGGGCGACACTTCGTGAGCGAAAGCTGGGCCGGTGGTACAATGGAACGGCCTGTTCTCGCCCAAGAAGGAGTCCGCTGTGAGCGATCAGATGCGCATCATGCTGCCCGGCCCCACCCCCTGTCCCGCTTCGAGCCTGCGCGCCATGGCCCGCCCGATGATCAACCATCGCGGCAAGGAGTTCATGGCCATGCTCGAGGGCCTGACGGCGGACCTCAAGTGGGCCTACCAGACCCGGAATGATGTCTTGATCCTCACCACCTCGGGCACCGGCGCCCTCGAAGGGGCGATCGTCAACTTCCTGAGCCCCGGCGATCGCGTCCTCTCCTTGATCAGCGGGGAGTTCGGCAAGCGCTTCGCCAAGATCGCCGAGACCTACGGCGCGGTGGTGGACAAGGTGGAGGCCGTCTACGGCGAGCCGATCACCCCCGAGATGGTCGCCGAGAAGATCGGCGCGGCCCCCTACAAGGCCGTGCTCGTCACCCACAACGAGACCTCGACCGCGCTCTTGAACCCCCTCAAGGAGATCGCCGAGGTCATCCGCCGCGCCCAGCCCGACACCCTGATCCTGGTCGACGCGGTCTCGGGCCTCCTGACCGCGCCCTTGCCGGTGGACGACTGGGACCTGGACGTGGTCCTCGCGGGCGCCCAGAAGGCCTTCATGGTCCCGCCCGGCCTCGCCTTCGCCTCGGTCAGCCCCCGGGCCTGGGAGGCGCACGCCGAGGCCAAGATGCCGCGCTTCTACTTCGACTTCACCAAGGCGCGCGAGTTCCTCAAGAAGGGCCAGACCCCCTGGACGCCCGCCATCTCCCTGTTCTTCGCCCTCGAGGAGTCCATGGCGCTGCTCAAGAAGGAGGGCCTCGCGGCCATCTTCGAGCGTCACGCGCTCATGGCCCGCATGATCCGCGCGGGGGCCAAGGCCCTGGGGCTGCGCCTGGTGGTCGAGAACGATCGCTACGCGTCCATGGCCGTCACGGGCATCTACCCGCCCGAGGGCATCGCCCCCGGCGCGCTGCGCAAGACCTTGCAGGAGCGCTTCGGCTACGTGGTCGCCGGCGGCCAGGGCCCCTTGACCGACGCGATCTTCCGCATCGGCCACTGCGGCTACTACGACGCGGCGGACATGCTCGGCATGCTCGCGGCCCTCGAGGCGGCCCTGACGGCCATGGGCGCCAAGATCCAGCCCGGCGCCGGGGTGGCTGCGGCCGAGGCGGAGCTTGCCGCGCGCGAGGCCGTCGCGCGCTAGATTCCATCGTTCAATCACAGCTCGGGGCGGTTTGCGGACCGCCCCTCTTCGTGGGAGGCCAGGCATGACGTTCACCACCTCGGCGACCGAGCGCGATCGCACCAACCAGACGGGCCCCTTCAGCGTGCTGGTCCTCGACCGGGTGGACCCCGCGGGCCTCGCCATCCTCGGCGACGTGGCGCGGGTGGATGCGCGCGACGCGGTCGAGCCCGCCGAGCTATTGAGGATCATCGGCGACTACGACGCCCTGATGGTCCGCTCGGCCACCAAGGTCACCGCCGAGGTGATCGAGGCGGGATCGCGCCTCAAGATCATCGGGCGCGCCGGGGTGGGGGTGGACAACATCGACGTGGGGGCCGCCACGCGGCGCGGGGTGATCGTCGTCAACTCGCCCGAGGGTAACACGGTGGCCGCCGCCGAGCACGCGCTCGCGATGATGTTCGCCCTGGCGCGCCACGTGGCTCCTGCCGACGGCGCCATGAAGCGCTCCGAGTGGAAGCGCGAGCGCTTCACCGGCACCGAGCTCTACAACAAGACCCTGGGCGTCTTCGGGCTGGGCAAGATCGGCGCGCGGGTCGCCAAGGTCGCGAGCGCCGTCGGCATGCGCGTGCTCGGCTGCGACCCCTTCCTCACCCCCGAGCGCGCCCAGGAGCTCGGCGTCGAGCCGGTGGATTTCGAGACGCTGATCGCCACCAGCGACTTCATCACCCTGCACGTCCCCAAGACCCCCGAGACGAGCAAGCTCTTCAACGCCGACACCCTCTCGCGGTGCAAGCAGGGGGTGCGCCTGATCAACTGCGCCCGCGGGGGCATCATCGACGAGGCGGCGCTGGCTTCGGCGATCGCCGGCGGTCACGTGGCGGGTGCCGCCCTCGACGTCTTCGAGGTCGAGCCCCTGGGCGAGAGCCCCCTGCGCGCGCTGGGCGAGAAGGTCGTTCTGACCCCGCACCTGGGAGCGTCGACCGAGGAGGCCCAGATCAAGGTCGCCGTGGACGTGGCCGAGCAGATCGTCTCGGTGCTCAAGGGCGACAGCGCCCGCTCGGCGGTGAACATCCCCACCATGCGCCCCGAGGTGGTCGAGCCGGTGCGCCCCTTCATGGGCCTGGCCGAGAAGCTCGGCAGCTTCGCCTCCCAGCTCCTGGACGGCCCCATCGAGCGGATCGAGATCCTCTACCACGGCGCTCTGGCGGGCAAGAACGTGGAGCCCCTGACCGTCGCCGCCCTCAAGGGGGCGCTCTCCCACGCCGTCCCGGAGGGGGTCAACTACGTCAACGCGCCGGTGGTGGCGCGCGATCGCGGCGTCGAGGTCCGCGAGAGCCGCTCCAGCGAGGCCAAGGACTACGCCGATCTCATCACCGTCTCGGTGATCGGCACGGGCGTCTGGCACACGGTGGCGGGCACCGTCTTCGGCGAGGGGGACGCGCGGGTGGTGCGGATCGACGCCCACGCCTTCAACATGGCGCCTTCCGGCGACATCCTGATCGCCCCGCACATGGATCGCCCCGGGGTGATCGGCACCATCGGGACCATGCTCGGCGAGCACGGGGTCAACATCTTCGGTTTCCAGCTCGGCCGCAAGTACAAGCAGGGCCCCGCCGTCATGGCCCTCAACGTGGACGACGCGATCGCCCCCGACCTGCTCGGACGGATCTCGGCGCTCGAAGGCTTCCACGACGTGCGCTTCGTCAGGCTCTAGCCCTACCGGGAGTCGGGCGCCGATGAGCGCTTGACTCCTGTTTTTGCCGGAGTTATCTTGATATCGAGATAGTTTAGTTCGAGGTAATCATGCCGACCCGCTACCAGGGCTCTCCCGAAGAGGTCCGCGCCCTGAACGCCTACATCACCCTCATGCGCGCGGCGAGCAGCGTCGAGACGCGGGTCCAGCGCCACCTTGCCGAGGTGGGGCTCACCCTCTCCCAGTTCGGGGCGCTCGAGATCCTCCTGCACGTCGGCCCCCTGTGTGCCCGCGACCTGTGCCAGAAGCTGCTGACCACCAGCGGCAACATCACCCTGGTCATCGACAACCTCGAGAAGCGGGGCCTGGTGCGCCGGGTACGCGAGAGCGCCGATCGCCGGGTCGTCACCGTCCACCTCACTCCCGAGGGCGAGGCCCTGATCCGGGAGGTCTTCCCCCGGCACGTCGCGGGGATCACCGAGACCCTCGGCGTCCTCTCGCCCGACGAGCAGGAAGAGCTGCGTCGCCTGTGCCGCAAGCTCGGGAAACAGGGTGCGGGGTAGCCCCCTTTTTTGGTCAGTTGTCTCGATATCGAGATTGTTTAGCTCGGTTTTTTGAAAGGAGCCCGTCCCCATGCAAGCCACCATCGAGCGCTATGCGCCGCTTCTCGCCCGCGTCCTGCTGAGCTGGCTCTTCCTCTTCAGTGTCTACGGCAAGCTGACCGGTTGGTCCGGCTACGTCGGCTACATGAGCGCGAAGGGCATGCCCTTCGCCCCGTTCTTCCTGGCCGGTACGGTCGTCTTCCTGCTGGTGGGCGGCGTCTCGGTGCTGCTCGGCTACAAGGCCCGCGCCGGCAGCTTGCCGCTTCTGGTCTTCCTGCTGCCGACCACCCTCATCTTCCACAACTTCTGGGCCTTCGAGGGCGCCGAGCAGCAGGCCCAGCTGATCGACTTCATGAAGAACATGGCCATCATGGGCGGCGTCCTGATGGTCACGGCCTTCGGGTCGGGCCCCCTCAGCCTGGATGCCCGCAACACGGCCCCCCGCGCCTAGATTCGGAAAGGAGACTCCCGATGGCCGCAACGTCCCCCCGCGTCGAGATCCTGTACTTCACCGACCCCTTCTGCTCCTGGTGCTGGGCGCTGGAGCCCGTGCTCTACCGCATCAAGGAGACCTACCGCGACCAGGTGCGCGTCCGCACGGTGATGGGCGGGCTGGTCGAGGACATCGCCAACTTCCTCGACGCCGCGAACGGCATCTCCGGGACGGCCGACGTGGCGCCCCACTGGGAGCACGTGGCCCAGGTGACCGGTCAGCCCATCGATGGCCGCTTCATGCGCGAGAACACCGATCCGCACTGGGGGACCTGGCCCGCCTGCACGGCGGCCTCGACGGCGGCCCTGCAGGGCCCGGCCCAGGGGGAGGCCTACCTGCGGCGCCTGCGCCGCGCCGCCCAGGCCGAGGGCCGGAACGCCTCGGATCCCGCGGTCTACATGGCTGTGGCAGCCGAAGCCGAGGGGCTGGACCTGGCGCGTTTCGAGGCCGATCTCGCGAGCGGTGAGGGTGCCAGGGCCTTCCAGGAGGACCGCATCCTCGGCGCCCGGTACGGCGTGCGCTCGTTCCCGACCCTGATCATCCATTCCTTGGCGCCCAACGAAGCCGATCGCCCCCTCCTGGTGAACGGGGCCCGCGACTTCGACACGCTCCGGCAGGTCCTGCTGCGGGTCGATCCGAGCCTCGAGGCGCAGCCCATCCGGAGCGTCCCCGAGCTGCTCGCGGCGTACGGCCCCCTGACCACCCGCGAGCTTGCCGAGCTGCACGGCGAGGCGACGCCCGCGACCCTCGAGGCGCTGCGCGCCGACGGGGTGGTCCGCTCCATCCCCGTGAAGGGGGGCGAGTTCTGGGAGCTGGGCGCGGCCGGCCCGCAGGCGAAGCCGGCGCGGATCCAGGTCGTGGAGGTCGCGGCGGGCGAGGGCCTGAGCTGCGACCTGGAGACCGGGATCTGCGGCTGATCGCCAGATGCCGACGGCCCCGAAGCATCGCTTCGGGGCCGTCGGCGCGCAAGGGTGGTCTTACAGGATGATGGCGAGGGGGAGCTTGGCGCCGTCCTTGAGGGCGGCCTTCACCTTGTTCGCGTCCTCGTCGGTCAGGAGCACGTCGGCGCGGGTGGGGCCGTAGGCGCGCTTGGCCTTGATCTTGAGGGGGCTGTCGCCGGTCTGCTCCTTGGCGCCCTCGGGCAGGTGGTAGTAGGCGAGGGGGAGGTCCGCTGCGATCACCTTGCCTGCGGCGTCGCGCACCCGGGCTTTGAGGGCGGGCTGGGCGCCGGTGCCGCGGGCGTCGATGACCAGCCCGCTGGGCTTGGCCTTGGGGGCGATCGACGCGGTGGCCGCCTGGGCGTTGCCGAAGACGACGGTGGAGAGGCTCTGCGAGCCTGCGAGGGGGACCTCCAGGGTGATCTCGACCGAGCCGTCGGCCCAGTAGTGGACGTCGGTGGTGCGGGCCTCGCGGATGAGGTCGTTGACCCCGAGCCGGGCCTGGTCGTCCACGGCCGTCAGGTCGCGCAGGTGGGCCTCCGAGGACACCCGGATGGCGTCGAGGGCGTCCGAGAGGCGCCGGTAGCCGTCGGCGAGGGCGGTGCGCTTGGCCATCAGGCGCCGCTGGGCGAGCGCGCCTCGCTCGGGGGCCATCCCGACGCCCTTGATGCGCAGGACGAAGCGCGACCAGTCGATCGCAAGGCCGTCCTCGTCCTTCTCCAGCAGGACGCTGCCGCTCGCGGCGAGCGTGGCGCTCGGCGTCGCGGCCTCGGTGGAGGGGGTGGCCTGGGGGGCGGCGATCGCGCCGGGGGCGATCGCGAGGCTGAGGACGAGGGCGGTGGCGAGCGCGCGCTGCATCGGGATTCAAAACTCCTTTACGGTCGGGTGCCTCACTTATACCACGAACAGGCCCTTCTGACGCGGTGGACGGGTCTGGCAGGCTTTGGTAGGATGGGCGCCTTCACGAAAGGAGCAAGCGTTCATGTCCACGGTTCAAGCGCGCCTCGCGGCGCTCGGCATTTCCCTTCCCAAGCCCAACCCGGCGGTGGCCAACTATCTCCCGGTGGTGGAGCAGGACGGCTGGATCTACGTCTCGGGCCAGCTGCCCCTGGAGGCCGGCGTCCTGACCTGCACGGGCAAGGTGGGCGCCGAGGTCGGCGTCGATGACGCCTACCAGGCCGCGCGCCTCTGCGCCATCAACGGCCTGGCCTTGATCCAGGGCGCCCTGGGCGGCGGCGCCGACGCCCTCGACAACGTGCGGATCGTGCGCGTCGGCGGCTTCGTCGCGAGTGCTGAGGGCTTCACGGGCCAGCCCAAGGTCATCAACGGCGCGTCTGACCTGCTGGTCGAGGTCCTCGGGGACAACGGCCGCCATGCGCGGGCCGCGGTGGGCGTGGCCGAGCTGCCCATGGGGGCGGCCGTCGAGGTCGAGATCGTCGCCAAGAAGCTGGGGTGACCATCGCCGCAGCAAGAGGGGCCGCCTCTCGGCGGCTCCTCTTGCTGGAAAGCGTTACGGCCGCTTCACGGGCAGCTTCACGATGAAGCGGCTGCCCCGGTCCGGGGCGCTCTCGACCGCGATCGCCCCGCCGTGGAGCTCGACCAGGCGCTT
>DATNQI010000021.1 GCA_036704125.1 Pantanalinema sp.
TGACCCCATCCCCCCCCGGCTTCGAGACGCTCGGCCTGCGGCCCGAGTTGCTCGCCGGCCTCGCGCGGCTCGGCTTCGAACACCCCACCCCCGTCCAGGCCGCCAGCATCCCGGCCCTGCTCGCGGGCCGCGACGCCGTGATCCAGGCCGAGACCGGCACCGGCAAGACCCTCGCCTACGGACTTCCTCTGCTGAACGCCATCGCCGGCACCCCCCTTCGCCCCCGGGCCATGGTCCTGGTGCCCACCCGCGAGCTCGCCCTGCAGGTGCGCGACGTGCTGCGGGAGGCGGCGCGCAAGTGGCGCCCCTCGATCCACGCGCTGGTCGGCGGCGAGGCCATCGAGCCCCAGTTCAAGGTCATCGAAAAGGGGATCGCCGTGCTGGTGGGGACGCCCGGCCGGGTCCACGACCTGGTGCGCCGCGACGCGCTGATGCTCAAGCACTGCCGCACCGTCGTCCTCGACGAGGCCGACGAGATGCTGCTGCGCGGCTTCAAGCACGACCTGGACGGCATCCTCTCGGCGCTGCCGAGCGATCGCCAGACCATCCTGGTCTCCGCCACGGTCGGCCCCGAGGTCAAGGCCTACGCGGCCTCGACCATGAAGGAGCAGGAAGGCGCCGACCCGGCCATGCCGAGCGCCACGGCCAAGACCCTCACGCACCAGCACGTGGCGGCCCCCAAGGACCAGAAGCTGCCCATCTTGATCCGGCTCTTGCAGGACGAGCCGGGCCAGGCCATCGTCTTCGTCCGGCTCAAGGAGGACACCAAGCGGGTCGCCATGCGCCTGCGCCAGGCGGGGATCGCCGCGGCCTACCTCAGCGGCGATCTGCCGCAGGTCAACCGCAACGAGACCATGGCGCGCTTCCGCGACGGCCTCTACCGGATCCTGGTCGCCACCGACGTGGCCTCGCGCGGGCTCGACATCCCCGAGGTGGACCTGGTGGTCAACTACGCGGTGCCGCCCGACGTGGACCAATACGTTCACCGCGCGGGCCGCTCGGGCCGCGCGGGCAGAGCGGGCCGGGCCGTGACCCTCAGCTACCGCGAGGAGTTCGACGCCCTCAAGCGGCTGCGCGCCGAGTTGCCGCTCGAGCCCCTCAAGGTCGCCCCCGCGCGCAGCGGCACGGGAGAGCCCGTTCGCGCGTGGCGACCTCCCGCCGAGGCGATCGCGCCGAGCGAAAGCCCACAGAGACGCACGAGCGAGAAGCCCGAAAAGCCGCCAAAGGGCAAGATCTCGCGCCACCTGGACTGGCACGAGGACCGGCCCGATCGAAGGGATCGACGCAAGCCCTGAGGCCCCGCGAGCGACAACTCATGCATGAGGATTCGTCGCTCGTTTTTGATCCTTTTGGCTCTCTTGCCGGCAACCGCTGCCTGCCAAGCTCCCCTTGCGGCCACGCTCAGCGTGACCACGGGCGATCGCTTCGGCGGCATGCTGGTGGCCTCGAAGGCGGGAGCACCCCGCGTCAACGTGGGGGTTTCCGGGATGAGCACCGCCCAGGCCGCCGATCTCGGCAAGCGTCACGGGCTCGTGCTGGTGCGCCACCTGGGCGCCCTTGGCCTTGCGACCTACCGCGTGGACGGCGCCGACGCCGACGATCTGCAAGCGCTCTCAAACCAGCCTGGAGTTCGCTACGTCGAGCGGGACGTGGCGGGCCGGGTGAGCGACCCCGCCCCTGATTCTTCCCGGGCGATCCCCAACGATCCGGGCTTCGACGACCAGTGGGACCTGCAGCGCATGAACGTCGCGGACGCCTGGGAGATCCGCGAGGGCGCCTCGGACGCGGTCATCGCCGTGCTCGACACCGGCTGCGACCTGGCGCACCCCGAGCTTTCCCCCAAGCTCGTGAGCGGCCACAACGTCTCGGACCCGTCGCGCGCGCCCCAGGACGACCTTGGGCACGGGACCGCCGTCGCGGGCATCGCGCTGGCTGCCACCCACAACGGCGAGGGGCTCGCGGGGGTGGCCCCCAACGCGCGCCTGATGCCCGTCAAGGTCAACGTGGCGAACAGCGGCGCGGTGCGCGCGGCGGATGCCGCGGCCGGCATCGTCTGGGCGGTCGACCACGGCGCGAGCGTCCTCAACATGAGCCTGGGCTTCACCGAGGGCGAGGACGGCCTGACGTCGAGCGGCCTGCAGGCCCTCAAGGACGCGGTCGGCTACGCGCTCGAGCGCAGCGTGGCGGTGGTGACGGCGGCGGGGAACATCGGGGATCGCCCGGTCAAGACCTATCCCGCCTGCTGGAGCGTCGAGCCGGGCTTCGAGGGCCTGATCGCGGTGGGGGCGCTGGATCGCGACGATCGACGCGCCGGCTACTCCAACTACGGGACGTTCGTGACCGTGACGGCGCCGGCCGACGACGTGCCGGCACTCACCATCGGCGGCTACGGTCGCTTCGGAGGCACCTCGGCGGCCGCTCCCCACGTCAGTGGCCTCCTGGCCCTGCTCATCCACCCCTCGCGCCCGCCATCGGCCAAGACGCTGCGCAAGTGGATCGCCTCGAGCGCGCGCGACCTGGGGGTTACAGGGGTGGATCCCCAGTACGGCGCAGGCTGCGTGGACGCCCTTGCAGCCATCCAGACCAGCACCCGGAAGCCCTAGCTCAAGAGCTCCTCGATCACCCGCGCCACCCCGTCCTCGCGCACGTGGTGGGTGACGCGGTCGGCGACGGCCTTCACCGCGTCGGGGGCGTTGCCCATCGCCACCCCGAGGCCCGCGTACGCGAGCATGTCCAGGTCGTTCATCCCGTCGCCGAAGGCCACGATCTCCTCGCGCGAGACCCCGAGTCGCTCGGCCACGTGCTCCAAGGCGACGCTCTTGCGGATGGTGGGGTTGGCGATCTCGAGGAAGATGGGGATCGACTCGGTGACGTAGAGCCTGTCGCCGAAGCGCTCGCGCAGCGCGGGGACCCACTTCTGGACCTCATCGGCCTTCGCGATGGCGACGATCTTGGTCGGCTCGGCCGTCAGGGCCCCCTCGAGGGAAGGCACCACCTTGGGCACGATCCGCGAGACGCTGGAGTAGAGCTCGGCCTCGGGGCTCATGCGCTCGACGATGAGCTCGTCGTCCACGTACAGGTTGAGGTGGAAGCCCGAGCCCCTGAGAACCTCGATGGTCTCGCGCGCGAGCCCCATCGGAATGGTGCGGTGCCACAGGTCCGCCTCGGTGAGGTGGTCCCGGATCAGCGCCCCCTGGTAGGTGATGAGCGGGGTCTTGACCCCGCAGGCCCGCGCGTAGGGCAAAGTGGCGCGGTACATGCGACCGGTCGCCATCACGAAGTGGACCCCGGCGTCGTGGGCGAGCTGCACGGCGCGCCGGTTGCGCTCGGAGACCTCGAGGTCGCGCCCGATGAACGTCCCATCGAGGTCGGTGGCGATCAGCTTGGGGCGCATGCTCGGGCTCCATTTCGAAAAATCGTGCGGCGGGAATGACGCCAGTCTAGCAGATGGCCGCGGCGCCCGCGCCTCGCACGGGGTTCGGGGGAAAGCGGGGCGCCGTGATATAATCGGAAGCCGCCCCGAGCCAGCGCCGCATTTCCCTTTCGGCAGGAGGTCCCCCGCCATGAGCGCCCGCCAGAACGCCATCTTCATCGTCACGGGCCTGTCCGGGGCGGGCAAGAGCCTCGCCATCCGCTGCTTCGAGGACATGGGCTTCCTCTGCGTGGACAACCTGATCCCGCCCCTGTTGCCCCAGTTCATCGCGCTGACCTACCCGCGCATGCCCCAGATCGCGGTGGTGATGGACTCGCGCGGCGGCAGCTTCCTCGACGAGCTGACGAACGTCCTCGACCAGATCAAGCCCGAGGGCTACCCCACCACGGTGGTCTTCCTCGAGGCCTCCGACAACATCCTCCTGACCCGCTTCAGCGAGACCCGCCGGCGCCACCCCCTGTGGGGCGAGGCCACCCTCGTCGACTCGATCAAGCAGGAGCGCGATCGCCTCGCCGAGATCCGCGCGGCCGCCGACGTCATCATCGACACCTCGGACCTCACCAGCAAGCAGCTCAAGGAGAAGCTCATCGCGAGCTTCATCCAGACCGACCAGGTCGAGGGGTCCATGCAGGTGACGGTCAAGAGCTTCGGCTTCAAGTACGGAGCGCCCATGGACGCGGACCTCGTCTTCGACGTGCGCTTCTTGCCCAACCCCCACTACGACCCGGACCTTCGGCCCTTCACCGGCCTCGACGACAAGGTGCAGGACTTCGTGCTGAGCCACCCGGTCACCCTGGAGTTCCTCGAGCGCTTCATCGACCTGGTCTCGTTCCTGGTGCCCCACTACCGCAAGGAGGGCAAGACCCACCTGGCGATCGCCATCGGCTGCACCGGCGGCCGCCACCGCTCGGTCGCGATCGCCCACTACCTGGCCGACTACCTGCGCCGGGGCGACACCCCGGTGGTCGAGGAGCACCGCGACATCGCGCGGCACCCCGACTACTACGGCGCAGACCAGCAGACCCGCGCGGGCGCCTGAAGCGGCCATGCGACACTGGCTTCGCTGGCTCACCCCGGGCCTGGGCATCAAGCGCTGGATCTCCCTGGCGCTGCTGGGCGTGCTCTTGAGCAACACCGGGGTGATCTTCCTGACCTACTTCGTGCTCATGGAGCTGCGAGGGCGCGAGCCGCGCGTGGCGACCGCCCTCGAGGGGATCGGGCTGTTGGCCCTGGGGGCGGTGATCGCCTTCATCGGGGCCAGGCGCCTCATCCGCGAGGTGGTCCGGGTGCTGCACCCCGCCCCGCCCCGCCTACTCGACGCCTTCCACCGCCAGCGGGTGCGGCGCGGCCCCAAGCTCGTCGCCATCGGCGGCGGCACCGGCCTCTCGACGCTCCTGCGCGGCCTCAAGGCCTACTCCGACAACATCACCGCCATCGTGGCGATGACCGACAACGGCGGCTCCAGCGGGCGCCTGCGCGAGGAGCTTGGGGTGCTGCCGCCCGGCGACCTGCGCCACTGCCTGACGGCGCTGGCGGGCGAGGAGGAGCTGCTCACCAAGCTCTTCGACTATCGCTTCACCGCGGGGACCTCGCTCCTGGGCCACTCGTTCGGCAACCTCTTCCTCACGGCCATGGCCGACATCACGGGCGACCTCGAGCAGGCCATCCGGGCGTCGAGCAGCGTGCTCGCGGTCCGCGGCCAGGTCCTGCCCGCGACCCTCGAGGCCATGGAGCTCATCGCCATCCTCGCGGACGGCGCCGTGGTCCGCGGCGAGCAGGAGATCTCGAGGAGCCCGTCGCCCATCGCCATGATGCGCGCGGAGCCCGAGGCGCCCGCCGCCCTTCCCGAGGCGATCCGGGCCATCCAGGAGGCCGACGCGATCATCATCGGGCCCGGCAGCCTCTACACCAGCCTCGCCCCCAACCTGCTCATCCCCGAGATCGTGGACGCCCTGGTCTCGAGCAAGGCGCCCAGGCTGTACGTCTGCAACGTCATGACCCAGCCCGGAGAGACCGACCACTACGCGGTGTCGGACCACGTCCGCGCCCTGCAGCGCCTGGGGGGCCCCGAGCTCTTCAAGGACGTGCTGGTCAACCGCGATCTGCCCCAGCGCCTCCTCGAGAAGTACGAGGCCCGGGGCCAGCACCCGGTCTCCTTCGACGCGGCCGCCTGCAAGCAGCTGGGCGTCGAGGGCTTCAGCGCCGAGCTGCTGGACGAGGGGGACCTGGTGCGGCACGACCCCGCCGCGCTCGCCAGGGCCATCGTGGAGTGGCTCATCAAGGCCCGAAAGGAGTCGGGCGAGAAGATCCTGCCCTTCCCGACCGAGGCCGAGTGGTCCGCCAAGAGCAAGGGCTGGCTATGAGCGCGCCGACCTTCTCCCAGGACGTGCGCAGCCACCTCGCGCAGGTCGAGACCGACCGGCCCTGCTGCCAGAAGGCGCTGCTGCTGGCCCTGTTGTCGGTGTGCGCCGCCGAGGCCGCCGAGAGTCACCTGATCGTCTCGCTCGAGAACGGCGCCGTGGCCAGGCTCCTGTTCAAGCTCGCCAAGCTGTCGCTCGGGGTCGTCCCCCACCTGCACGACCCCGATCCCTCGCAGCGCGGGGCCCACTACCGGCTGGTGCTCCCCATCCCCGCCGAGGGGCTCGCCGGAGTCATGAGCCTCGACGAGCTGCAGCGCACCATCCGGCGCCGATCCTGCTGCCGCCGCTCCTTTCTGCGCGGGGCCTTTCTCGGGTGCGGCTCGATCGTCAACCCCGAGCGGGCCTACCACCTGGAGTTCACCGCCTCGGGCGAGCTGAGCTCGTGGATCGTCGTGCTGCTCCAGGACGAGGGGGTCAAGGCGGGCCACTACCGCCGCTCGGGTCACACCCACTGGACCGCCTACGTCAAGAAGAGCGAGGACATCGCCACCTTCCTCACGCTGGTGGGGGCGGTGCCCGCCCTCTTGGCCCTCGAGGAGCTGCTCATCAGCCGCGACCTCAAGAACAACGTGCAGCGGGCGGTCAACTGCGAGACCGCGAACCTGGACCGGACCGTCTCGACCGCCCAGGACCAGATCGCCCGCATCGAGTCGCTCGAGAACACCGGCCGCCTCAAGGCCCTGCCCGCCGAGCTCGTCGAGACGGCGACGATCCGGCGCGAGAACCCCTTCGCGAGCCTCGCCCAGCTCGCCGAGCTCCACTCTCCCCCCCTCTCCAAGTCCGCCATCAACCACCGCCTGCGCAGGATCGCCCAGCTGGCCGATGGCGCTGATTCTTCGCAGCACCAGTAGGGTATAAGACGCTCGATGACCAACCAGGAAATTCTCAAAGCCGGCCATGCGGCCTTCGAGGCGGGCGACGACGCGACCGCGATCGCCACGCTCAGCCACGTCACCGCCAAGGACCCTGCGGCCTACGCCCAGGCCCTCCTGCTGCTGGGCCGCGCCTACGCGCGCACCCGGCAGCTGGACCAGGCCCGGATCTGCCTCGAGGAATCCTACAACACCCGCCAGAGCGCACGCACCCTCTATCACCTGGGCGAGTGCCTCTACCAGATGGGCGATCGCGAGGGGGCCGAGTCGTGCCTCTCCAACGCGGCCCAGTCGGACGAGACCCTGACCGACGCCTACATCCTGCTCGGGGTGGTGCGCAAGGAGGCGGGGCGGTACAAGGAAGCGGTTCCCTGCTTCGACAAGGCCCTCAAGAACGACCCCAAGGCGGTGGTCGCGCGCTACCAGATCGCCCAGGTCGCCTTCGAGCTTGGCGACATGCAGCGCGCCGCCGCCCAGGCCCACCTGGTGCTGCAGCACTCGGCGGACTTCGCCCCGGCGCACCTGCTCTTGGCCAACATCACCCTCAAGCTGGGCGACTACCGCCAGGCCGCCGTCGAGTTCTGCCGGGTGCTCGAGCTCAACGGCCCCGACGCCGCGATCTACATGTCGCTGGGGCGCGCCTTCGCGCACCTTCACGACCTGCCCCAGGCCATCCAGGCGTTCGCGGCGTCCATCGAGATGGAGCCCGACAACGAGCTGGCGCTCTCGGCCGTCGCGCGCCTCGCCGAGCGCCACGGCGACAAGGAGACGGCCGGCAAGTACTTCCGGCAGCTCCTGCGCTTCCCCAACTCGGCCCAGCTCGCGGGCGACGCCCTGGTGCGGCTTGGGCTGCCCGCCGAGGCTCCTCCCGCCCCCAAGGCCGAGAAGAAGGGGAAGAAGGGCGCCAAGCCGGGCGCCCAGAGCGCGAGCGCCGCCAAGCCCAAGGGCCCCGCGGTCTCCTTCTCGCCGCCCAAGATGATCGACAGCAAGGCGCTGCCCAAGTCGCTGCCCTCCCAGGCGCCCGGCCGGGTCATCGGCGCGAGCAAGACCGCCCCGCTCGGCAAGACCCCGACCAGCA
Organism: Pantanalinema sp.; assembly: GCA_036704125.1. Taxonomy (NCBI): domain Bacteria; kingdom Bacillati; phylum Cyanobacteriota; class Cyanophyceae; order Leptolyngbyales; family Leptolyngbyaceae; genus Pantanalinema; species Pantanalinema sp. The sequence continues at coordinate 7,804 of DATNQI010000021.1, forward strand.
ACTCGGGTCCCTTGCCCCCCCGGCCCCTGCCGCAGCAGGCCCCCCCGACCGCGCCGCTCGACAACCTCTTCGACGGTCTCAACCGCCTCATCGACCGGACCCCGCTCAAGGACGCCATCGACCTCTCGGGCGTCCAGGAGACGGCCAACGCCATGGTCCGCAGCGTGACCGATCGCCTCAACCCGGACGTGGTCAACAAGGTCAAGACCGGGATCCTCGCCAAGCTGCAACCGGGTAACGCCCCTCATCCGCCGAGCCCGAGCGCGCCGACCCGGCCGCAGCAGCCCCCCGCCCGGCCGCCCCAGCAGGGCGGGCCCGGGGCGCCGGCCAAGCCTACGACACCCCGCCCCAAGCCGAAGGGCTAGCTGAGCGATGGCGACCCCAGGTCCGAGCAACCGGGATCTGCTGAAGGCGGCGACCGACGCCTTCCAGGCCCAGGCCTACCCGGAGGCCATCGCGGCCCTCGGCAGGGTCACCGGGGAGGACCCCGCGATCCAGGCCCAGGCGCTCGCCCTCTTGGGTCGCTGCAAGACCCGCACCGGCGCCTTCGACGAGGCGGCGCGGGTCCTGGAGCAGGCCATGGCGCTGACAAGCACCCCCTTGACCCGGTACTACCTGGGCGAGTGCCGCTTCCAGCAGGGGGATCACGAGGCCGCCCTCGAGGAGCTCTCGGCGGCCATCTCGCTCGATCCCACCCTGACCGACGCCTACATCCTGATCGGGACCATCCACCGCGCGAAGGGCCGGTACGACGAGGCCACCAAGGCCCTCAACACGGCCCTGCGCAACGACCCCAAGGCCGTCGCCGCCCGCTTCCAGCTGGCCCAGGCCGCCTACGACGCGGGGGACCTTCAGCGCGCCACCTCGCAAGCCTACCTCATCATCCAGCAGCAGGAGGACTTCGCGCCGGTCCACCTGCTCCTGGGGCACTGCGCCCTGCGGCTCAACGACTTTCGCCAGGCCGCATACGAGTACTGCCGGGTGCTCCAGCTGCAGGATCCGACCCTCGAGGTCTACGAGGGCCTGGGGCGCGCCTTCGCCAACCTGAAGGACTTTCATCAGGCGATCAAGGCCTTCGAGGGGGTGATCGCCATGGCCCCCGACAACGAGATGGCCTACGTGGCGGCCGCGCGCCTGTGCGATCGCCAGGGCGACAAGGAGAAGGCGATCAAGCTGTGGCAGCGCGCCGCGCAGTTCCCCAAGTACGCCCAGCTGGCGAACGAGGCGCTCGCCAAGCTCGGTTCGCAGGCCGCGGGCGGATTGGCGGCGGGATCCACGGCCGGAACCGGCGCCAAGAAGAAGGGCAAGGCCCCAGCCAGGCCCCCGGCCGCACCGGCAATCGACGCGGCCAACCTGCCGCGCGACTTCGAGCCGCCACGCCAGCTCGATCGCAGCACCCTTCCCCAGCGCGCCCCCGCCCACATGCCCACCGCCCCGCTGACGAGCCACGCCGCGGGCACCCTCTCCCTCGCCTCGCGCCAGGCCCCGAAGACCCAGCCCTTCACCGCCCCGCTCAGGCCCGTGCCCCCTCTCCCGCCCGAGCCCCTGACGGTCAAGGAGAAGATCACCAGCGCCCTCGACCAGATGCTGCGCCCGTCCCTCGAGGCGATGGCCTCGCTCATGGCCAGGACGCGAAAGCAGACGACCGACGAGGCTGCGACTGGCGACGGCGCCCACGAGACCATCGCCGCCATGATGGCAAAGCGCGCCGCCGAGCAAGCACCCGCGCCGGAGGCGCCTCCGGCCAGGCCGAAGGCGCCGGGGACCCCGGCGCCCGGAAAGCCGAAACGGCGCTGAGCGATCAGGCCTCGAGCGCGGATCCCACGATGGCCAGGGCCGCAAGGCTCGCCGTCTCGGTTCGCAGGATGCGGGGCCCGAGGGTGACGGCGATCGCCCCGCTCGCGACGAGCGCCTCCCCCTCGGCTGGAGCCAGGCCGCCCTCGGGCCCCACCACCAGCTCGATCGCCGGGTGAGCGCCGTGAAGGGCCATGGCCCTGGCGAGCGGCAGCCTGCCCTCGCGCTCGAGGCAGGCAAGTCGAGTCACGGGACCGTCCTGTGCCCCGGCAAGCCAGGAGCGGAAGGGGACGGGGATCTCCACGGTGGGCACCAGCGCCCGCTCGCATTGCTCGGCCGCCTCCTTGGCGATCGCCTGCCAGCGGCGCACCTTGTCCAGGGCGCGATCGCCCTCGAGCCTCACCACCGATCGCTCGGTCACGACCGGCACGATGCGGCTGACGCCCAGCTCGGTGGCCTTCTGGACGATCCACTCGAACTTGTCGCCCTTGGGCAGGCCCTGCACCAGGGTCACCGGCACGCCCAGCTCGCCGCCGGCGGACTCCTTTCCCGTCACCCGGCACGTCACCGTGCGCTTGTCGATGGCGCTCACCTCGGCGTGGTAGAGCATCCCCCGGCCGTCCAGGGCGTAGAGCGCCTCGCCCTCCTTCATCCGAAGGACGCGTGCGGCGTGGTTGGCGTCCTCGTCCAGCAGGACGAGAGTCTCGCCCAGGAACTGGGCAGGGGGCAGGAAGAAGCGGGGAAGATCGCGCATGGGGGTCCTGTTCAGGGGGCGGGCTTGTGCATGTGGACGATCGAGAGCCGGGGATCCTTGGCCAGGTCGACGAGGTTGCCCTCCAGCTCGATGACCGGCCGCATCAGGTGCGGCCGCGTCACGCGAACGACCCGGGCGATCTGGCCCGTGTTGAGCTCCACGTGGCAGTTGACGGGGTAGGGGACGATGAACTTGACGAAGGCCTGGACGATCCTGGGATCGAAGTGGTTGCCCGCACCGTTGATGATGGCCTGGTAGACCACGTTGGGGGGCAGGCCCTTCTTGTAGGGCCGATCCGAGATGAGGGCGTCGTAGACGTCCACCACCGAGACGATCCGGGCGAACTCGGAGATCCCCGTCGCGCTCAGCTTCATGGGGTAGCCCGAGCCGTCGAACTTCTCGTGGTGCTGGAAGACCACGTTCTTGATGTCGGTGGTCGCCCAGGAGTAGCCCGACAGCAGCATGATGCCGTTGGCCGGGTGGGTGGCCATGATGTTGAACTCCTCCTCGGTCAGCTTGCCCGGCTTGTGCAGGATGCTCTCGGGGATCATGGCCTTGCCCACGTCGTGCAAGAGGGCCCCGATCCCCAGGATGCGCAGGCGCTCGGGCGCGTAGCCCATGGCGGCCCCCACGACCAGCGCGAGGCTCATGACGTTGGAGGAGTGGGAGTAGGTGTACTCGTCGTACACCCGCAGGTCGATCAGGCTGTTGAGCAGCTCCTTGTTGGTGACGATCCGCTGGATGGTCGTCTGCACCGACTGGTCCACGCTCTGGATGTCGATCCGGTTGGACTGCTTGACCTGGTCGTGGAGGTGCTTGATGGTCTGGAGGTTGCGCTCGAGCACCTCGTTGCGGATGGCCTGGGGCTTGAACTGGGTGCCCTTGGCGCTGGCTCTCGGCGCCGGGGCGCCGGTGGGCCCCGCGGCCGGACGCGCCGGCTGGGTGGGCGTGGTCGAGGTGGTCCCGTGGGCGCTGGGCCTGGTGAAGCGCAAGACCGGCGGCTCTTTCGGGGGGGACTTGACCGGCTCGCTCGGCGCGACGGCCTGCGAGAGGACTTCGGCCGCCTCGCCCTTGACCTCGAAATCGGCCCTGGGCCGATCCGCCAGGTCGATGATCCTGATGGCCCTGAGCTCCATCCGCTGAAGAAGGGTGATGTGCTGCTGGGTGAGGGCCGTGCCGCTCGTCCAGATGACCTGCCGCGTGAAGGGATGGCAAACCGGCTCGGCAAGGACCATGCCGGGCGCCAGGTCTTGGGGCATGAGTTTCCGTTCGGTCACGCGGGGCTCCTCACGAGGTCGAGGGGCTCGAACAAGGATTATAGCGTATCCGTCACCTCGAGGTGGATGGGGCCGAACTCGCCGGTGCGCACCCGGAAGGTGAGGTGGTGCTCGCCCGGCTCCAGGGCCTCGCCGCGCACCGAGACCGTGACCGTGACCCCCTTGGCGAAGGGAACCGGGCACGTCTGGCTGATCTCGTGGCCGCCGCGCACCTCGCCTGAAGCCGAGAAGGTCAGGGCCTCGGGGGCGAAGGCCTCACCGCCCACCGCGATCGCGTCGATGGCGACGATGGTCGCGCTCATCATGTGGTTGTGGACGGCGAAGCAGAAGCCCTCGGGGTGGTTGGCGAGGCTGCCCTCGCGATACATCTGCTTGAGCAGGAAGGCTGGGATCTGCACGGCTACAATCCCAGCTTGGCGAGGAGCTCGCGCTTGCGGCTCGCGCCGAGGCGATCGCCGAGGCGCCCCGAGAGCGCGGCGGCGAGCTCCGGGCCGTCGGCGATCCCGAGGGCGTCCGAGAGCACCTCGCGAAGCAAGGAGCGCTCGCCCTTGCTGAGGGTCGCAGCCTCCAGGGTGTGCTCCGCGAAGACCTCGTAGGTCTTGGGCCACAGCAGCCGGATGAGGCGCGCGACCTCGTGGGCGTAGACCCGGATCTCGTGCTGGGCATTGGGGGCCATGCGCAGGTTGAGGAAGTGGAGCCAGTTGCGGAGGTTGGCCTGGGCGCGGAAGCGGGTGTACTGGCTCAGGGGCAGGTTGATCCGGGCCAGCTCGCGGGCCACCCCGGCCTCGAGGTAGCCCTCGTAGTGCGAACGAACCAGGGCCTGGTCCTCGGCGATCGAATCGAGGTAGGCCGTCTTGGCCGCATCGTCCAGGCCCTCGCCCGAGGCCTGCTTGTTGGTCGTCGACTGGCCCTGCACCCGCTCGGTGGAGGGCTGGTAGTAGAGCGCGGGCATCTCGGCGTAGCGGCCCGAGAACTCGTTGAAGCTCTGCGTCCTGTGCCGGTGCCACTCGCGCGCCACGAAGATGGGGACCTGGACCTCGATCTGGAGCACGGCCATCTCGAAGGGGGTGGCGTGGGCGTGGCGCCAGAGGAAGTCGCGGGTGGCCGCGTCCTTGGCCTCGTCAACCCCGGTCGGGTTGCCCGTGCTCATGCGGGCGGCCTCCAGGGGCATCAGGTCGTCACCCAGGTGGGCGACGTAGCGCATGTAGCCATGGTCGAGGACCGGGATCGGCTCGCCTTGGAGGATCTGCTCGGTGGTGGGGATGGGCCGGGCGGCAACGGAATGGTTCGTCATGACTCCATGCTAGCCCCCAAGCGCGGCAAGGGCAAGGCACCCGAACAAAATGGCGCCCCCCGTGAGAGGGGACGCCCGGCCGAGCCGCTGGTCAGTCGCGGCTCATCATCATCGCGAGCTCCTTGTTGAAGTCGCGGTACGTCTCCCCGCTAAGGTCGAAGACCAGCTGCTTGATGACGCCGCCCTTGAACCGGAAGGGGGCGACGTAATCGTCCGAGACGGCCTCGGCCCCCGATCGCCCCACCAGCAAGGCGCCGCCCGAGAGGCCGAACCTGGCCGTCTGGGTCAGGAGCGGGGCCTCGGCGACCTTCCGGTCGTCGATGTAGAGGGCGGCGCTGCCATTGAAGCCGAGGGGATCCTGCTGCTCCATGCGGAACCTCACGCCGAGCCGGGTGGCCTTCAGCGGCACGTCGCTGTCCGAGACCAGCTTCTGGACCCGCTCGCCAAGCCAGTTGAAGGTGTAGCAGAGCTTGCCGTCCTTGACGAAGAGGGTGTGCCCGCCGAAGCGGCTGCCGTCGGCGAACAGGACGCCCTCGGCCTCCGGCGAGGTCAGCCTCACCTCGGCCACGATGTTGTAGGACCGGCCCCGGATGTCGGCGGCGACCGATTCGGGCACCCCCTCGGTGTCCGGGTAGTAGACGAAGGTGCTCCGCGGCTTGGCGATCTCGCGCCTCGCGGTCCCAAGGATCTCGACCGCCGAGCGATCGTCGAGGGGCAGGCCCTTGTACTTGCCCGCCTGCATGAACCAGAGGTTCTTCAGCTGCTCCAGCTTCTCGGGCATCTGCGCGGCCAGGTCCCTCATCTGGTTGCGGTCCTGGGCCAGGTTGAAGAGCTCCCAGCGGTCGGCCTCGAAGTGGCCCCAGCCCGAGGGCGTGGGCGGGTGAACGGTGCTCGCGTGCCAGCCCTGGTACCAGACGCCCCGCGTGCCGAGCATGGTGTAGAACTGGACCAGCTTGGCGCCGGGCGCCTTGGCATCGTCGAAGGTCTCCTTGAAGCTCGTACCCTCGATCGGGGCCTGGGTGTAACCCTTGACCGCATCGGGCGGGGTGATGCCCAGGCATTCGTAAAGGGTGGGCACGAGGTCGATCGCATGGATGTACTGGTCGCGCAGCTCGCCCCGCGCCTTGATCCCCTTGGGCCACGAGACGATGCAGGCGTCCGCCGAGCCGCCCTCGTAGCTCGCGTAGCGCTTGAACATCTTGAAGGGGGTGTTGAAGGCCATGGCCCAGCCGGTCGGGTAGTGGTTGTAGGTCGCCTCGCTCCCCAGCACGTCCAGGTCCTTCATGTTCGCTTCGATCCGGTCGGGGATCCCGTTGAAGAACTTGTTCTCGTTGACCGAGCCGTTGGGGCCGCCCTCACCGCTCGCTCCGTTGTCCGAGACCACCACGACGATGGTGTTGTCGAGCTGGTTCGACTCCTGGAGGTAGTCCAGCAAGCGCCCAATCTCGTGGTCGGTGTAGGACAGGTAGCCCGCGTACACCTCGGCCATCCGGCAGAAGAGCTTCTTCTCTTCCGCGCTGAGCGACTCCCAGGGGCGCACCGTGTCGCCCTCGGGCCAGGGCTGGCCCTCGGGCCCCTTCACGTCGGCGAAGGGATTGATCGCCGGCAGCTCGGTGCTCTCGGGCACGATCCCCCGCTTCTTCTGGTTGGCCAGCACGATCTTGCGGTACTCCTCGTACCCCATGTCGAACTTGCCCGCGTACCTGTCCGCCCAGTCCTTCCAGACCTGGTGGGGCGCATGGGCGCACCCGGGGCAGAAGTACATCATCCATGGCTTCTCTGGCGCGATGACCTTGGCGTCGCGAACGAAGCGGATCGCCTTGTCCACCACGTCCCTGCTGAAGTGGTAGCCCTCCTGAGGGCTGTACGGCGGCTCGACGGGGTGGTTGTCGTAGACCAGATCGGGGTACCACTGATCGGTCTCGCCGCCGAGGAAGCCGTAGAAGCGCTCGAAGCCGCGCCCCAGCGGCCAGCGGACCTTGGTGCCCGCCATGTTGCACTCTTCGTCCGGGGTCAGGTGCCACTTCCCGAGGGCGTAGGTGTTGTAGCCCCGCTCCAGCAGCACCTCCGAGATGAAGGCGTTCTCGAAGGGGATGTGGCCGTTCGAGCCCGGGAAGCCGCTGGCCCCCTCCGTGATGCAGGCCATGCCGTTGCTGGTGGCGTTGCGGCCGGTCAAGAGGCACGATCGGGTCGGCGAGCACAGGGCCGTGGTGTGGAACTGGGTGTAGGTCAGGCCGTTCTCGGCGATGCGCTTGAGGTTCGGCATCTCGATCAAGCCGCCGTACATCTCGAGCGCCCCGAAGCCCGTGTCGTCCAGCACGATGTAGAGCACGTTCGGCGCCTCGTCGGGGGCCCTCGGGGGCGCGAACGCGCTCCAGTCCGCAGCGGAATCTCGGACGTCCAGGGCAATCCGACCCTTGAAATCTCTCGGCATCTCCCAGCCTCCTGAAATCGTTCAACGCGACGCGCCCACCCTAGCATCCGGGCCGGGGGCCTCAAAGGCCCTAGCGAGACCCAGCCGCCTTCGGCATCCCCGTCCTGAAGCGGCACCCACGAACAAAAGCGGCCCCCTTTCGGGGACCGCCGAGGAACGGTTTTGTTGGCCGCTCTTACTTGGTGGTGAGGTTGTACTTCTTCATGAAGCGCTCGACACGGCCCTCGGTGTCGACGATCTTCTGGGTGCCGGTGAAGAAGGGGTGGCAGGCCGAGCAGATTTCGGTGCGGATTTCCTTCTTGGTCGAACCGGTCTTGAACTGGTTGCCGCAGACGCAGGTGACGTTGATCTCGTTGTACTGGGGGTGGATGTCGGCTTTCATGGTCTCTCCAACTGGGCTAAGGCCCCGGTATCCGCAAGAAGGGACACCATCGAACCTGGTGGGCCGCTCGGCGGGACGACCCGGCACAAAACGCCGATAAACGGGTCCATAAAAATGGACTCCCATTCTAACACCCGCCCGTGACGCGGGTCAACGGCTTCGGAGGCGCGCTTGTGATATAATGCGGTTTCTGGAAAAATGACGCGAGGCCCGTGCCACGTCACGGCCTCGGCCCCCGGGCTTCGGCCCCCACCGCTAAGACGAACTGAGGTAGCAAGACTCCCATGATGAAGCTGCTGGGCAAAATGCTGGGCGACGCCAACGAGCGCAAGATCAAGGCCGTGCGGCCCCTCTTGTTCAAGATCAACAGCCTCGAAGAGGAGATCGCCAAGCTCAGCGACGAGGACCTGCGGGGCAAGACCATCGAGTTCCGCCAGCGGCTCGCCAACGGTGCCCCCCTCGACAGCCTCCTGCCCGAAGCCTTCGCCACCGTCCGCGAAGCCGGCAAGCGCGTGCTCGGGATGCGCCACTTCGACGTCCAGATGATCGGCGGCATCATCCTCCACAAGGGCCAGATCGCCGAGATGCGCACCGGCGAGGGCAAGACCCTGGTCTCGACGCTTCCGGCCTACCTCAACGCGCTGCCCGGCAAGGGCGTCCACGTCGTCACCGTCAACGACTACCTCGCCAAGCGCGACAGCGAGTGGATGGGCCAGCTGCACCGCTTCCTCGGCCTCGAGGTCGGCCTCATCCAGCACCACCTCTACCCCCACCAGCGCCGCATGGCCTACGGGGCGGACATCACCTACGCCACCAACAACGAGCTGGGCTTCGACTACCTGCGCGACAACATGGCCAGCACCATCGAGGACTGCGTGCAGCGCAAGCTCCACTACGCCATCGTGGACGAGGTCGACTCGATCCTGATCGACGAGGCCCGCACCCCGCTCATCATCTCGGGCCAGCTCGAGCAGTCGGCGGACCTCTACGAGAAGCTCGCCCGCATCGCCCCCAAGCTCAAGCGCGAGGTGGACTACACCCTCGACGAGAAGGCCAAGAACGTCATCCTGACCGAGGACGGCATCACCCACGCCGAGAAGCTCATCGGGGTGCGAGACCTGTACGACGCCAACAACCCCGAGCTCGCCCACCAGGTGATAAACGCCCTCAAGGCCCGCGAGATCTACCTGCGCGATCGCGAGTACGTGGTCCGGGTCAACCCCGAGAACGGCGAGCAGGAGGTCGTGATCGTCGACGAGTTCACCGGCCGCCTGATGGTCGGCCGCCGCTACTCCGACGGCCTGCACCAGTCCATCGAGGCCAAGGAAGGCGTGCCGGTCCAGGACGAGACCCAGACCCTCGCCACCATCACCTTCCAGAACTACTTCCGCATGTACGACAAGCTCTCGGGCATGACGGGCACCGCGGCCACCGAGGAGGCCGAGTTCGGCAAGATCTACAACCTCGAGGTCTCGATCATCCCGACCAACCGTCAGGTCCAGCGCAAGGACCTCTCGGACGTCGTCTACAAGACCGTCAACGCCAAGTTCAACGCGGTGGCCGACGAGATCGCCGAGATGCACAAGACCGGCCGCCCGACGCTCGTCGGCACCGTGTCGATCGAGAAGAGCGAGTTCCTCTCGAGCATCCTCAAGGAGCGGGGCCTGCCCCACAGCGTCCTGAACGCCAAGTTCCACGAGCAGGAGGCCAGGATCGTCGCCCAGGCCGGCCGCGCGGGCGGCATCACCATCGCCACGAACATGGCGGGCCGCGGCACCGACATCATCCTCGGCGGCAACCCCGAGGGGCTGACCGGCGATCTCCTGGTCGAAGCCGGCTACGCGGACCCGACCGAGGCGCCCGCCGAGGCGGTCCTCAGGGCTCGCGAAGAGGCGAGCCGCGTCTGCGCCGACGAGAAGGCCCGGGTCATCGCGGCGGGCGGCCTTCACATCATCGGGACCGAGCGCCACGAGAGCCGCCGCATCGACAACCAGCTGCGCGGCCGCGCGGGCCGCCAGGGCGACCCCGGCACCACCCGCTTCTTCCTGTCGCTCGAGGACGACCTCATGCGCCTGTTCGGCGGCGATCGCATCTCCAAGATGATGGATCGCCTCAACGTCCCCGAGGAGGAGGCCATCGAGCACGGCCTGGTCACCCGCGCCATCGAGGGCGCCCAGCGCAAGGTCGAGGTCTACCACTTCAACATCCGCAAGCAGGTCCTCGAGTACGACGACGTCATGAACAAGCAGCGCGAGATCATCTACGCCGAGCGGCGCAAGGTGCTCGAGGGCGCCGACATGCGCGCCAACGTCGTCGGGATGATCAAGCGCGTCGTCTCGGACCTGTGCGACCAGTTCACCAATCCCCAGCTCCAGCGCGACGAGTGGGACGTCCAGGGCCTCATGCAGGGCATGGCCGACTACATGCCCCTGCTCGGCGGCATCCCCGCCTCCGAGATCGACGCGCTGGTGAGCCCGGAAGCCATCAAGCAGCACCTGACGGAGGCGGCGATCGCGGCCTACGAGGCCAAGGAAGCCACCATGGAGCCCGACATGCTGCGCCAGATCGAGCGGATGCTCCTCTTGCGGGTCTTCGACCAGAAGTGGATCGAGCACCTGCACGACATCGACGCCCTGCGCGACGGCATCGGCCTGAGGGCCTACGGCCAGAAGGACCCGCTCCAGGAGTACAAGCGCGAGGCCTACGAGCTGTTCCAGAACCTGCTCGGCGCCATCCAGCACGACATCGTCCGCCAGGCGTTCCACGTCCAGGTGGTCTACGACATGCCGCAGAGCGCGCCCATGCCCATCCACAACATGGTCCTTCAGGGCCCGGACGGCGTCGAAGCCTACGATCCGGCCGCTGAAGAGAGCAAGAACGCCTAGAATCCAGGGAGAAAACAAGTGACGCTTCAAGAATGCCGGAACGAGCTGGAGCAGCTCAGCAGCCGAATCGCCGAAGCAAGGAGGCATCTTTGACCCGGACCGACTGAAGAGCCGGATGAAGGGTCTCGAGGCCGAGGCGGCCTCGCCCGACTTCTGGGGAGATGCCAAGACCGCGCAAGCGACCATGCAGACGCTCAACATGATCCGCAGCCAGGTCGAGCGCCTCTCGCTCTGGGAGACGCTCAGCTCGGATCTCTCGGTCCTCATCGAGATGGGGATCGAGGAGGGCGACCTCTCGGTCCTGCCCGAGATCGAGCAGGGCCTTGCGCGCATCCGCAGCACCCTGGGCGACTGGGAGATGGAGCAGATGCTCGGCGGCGAATACGACCAGGCGCCCGCCATCGTCTCGATCAACGCCGGAGCCGGCGGCACCGACTCCCAGGACTGGGCCCAGATGCTTTTGCGCATGTACACCCGCTGGGCCGAGTCCAAGGGCTACAAGGTCGAGCTGGTCGATCTGTCCGAGGGCGAAGAAGCGGGTATCAAGAGCGCGACCGTCATCATGACGGGCCCCTACGCCTACGGCCGCATGTCGGCCGAGAAGGGGGTCCATCGCCTGGTGCGCATCTCGCCCTTCAACTCCAACGGCAAGCGCCAGACCTCGTTCGCCGCCCTCGAGATCACCCCCGAGCTCGCCGACCAGGCCACCGACGTCGAGATCAACCCGGTCGACCTCAAGATCGACACCTTCCGCTCGGGCGGCGCCGGCGGCCAGAACGTCAACAAGGTCGAGACGGCCGTCCGCATCACCCACCTGCCCTCGGGGATCGTGGTGGCCTGCCAGAACGAGCGCAGCCAGCACCAGAACCGCGAGACCGCCATGCGCATCCTCAAGGCCAAGCTCTACGAGCGCATGCTCGCCGAGCAGGCCAAGCGGCTGGCCGACATCAGGGGCGGCTACAGCGAGGCGTCATGGGGCAACCAGATCCGCTCCTACGTCTTCCACCCCTACCAGATGGTCAAGGACCACCGGACGGGGTACGAGGTGGGACAGGTGCAGGGCGTCATGGACGGGGACCTCGACGGCTTCATCGAGGCGTACCTGCGCGCCAAGGCGAGCGGCCAGTGGGCGACCGCCGTCGGCGTCGAAGAGTAATCAGGAAAGAAAACCAACAGGCATGCTCAACTCCGACACCCTCCAGCGTCTCACCCGGTCCTTCGCGACCACCCGGGTGCTCGTGGTCGGCGATCTGATCGCCGACGAGTTCCTCACGGGCCAGGTCGGCCGGATCTCGCGCGAGGCCCCGGTCCTCATCCTCTACCACCAGCACACCGACGTGGTGCCGGGCGGAGCGGCCAACGCCGCGGCCAACATGGCGAGCCTCGGCGGCCAGGTCGAGGTGATCGGCCTCTTCGGCGACGACCCCTCGGGCGTCTCGCTGCGCCAGGCCTTCGAGGATCGCGGGATCGACGCCATGCACGTGGTGATCGATCCGAGCCGCCCCACCACCACCAAGACCCGCATCTCGGCCTCCAGCCAGCAGTCGGTCACCCAGCAGATCGTCCGGGTCGACCGCGAGAGCCGCGAGCCCATCGACGCCGAAATCGAGGCCCGGGTCATCGCGGCGCTGGAGGAGCGGATCCCCCACGTGGACGGAGTGCTCGTCTCCGAGTACGGCAACGGCCTCTTCACCCCGAAGGTGATCGAGCGGACCCTCGAGCTGTGCCGCGCGCACGGCAAGCTCGTGACGGTCGACGCCCAGTGCGACCTGCGCCTCTTCAAGGGGGTCCACGCGCTCACCCCCAACCAGCCCGAGGCCGAGGCGGTCGTGGGCTTCCCCATCACCGACGAGGCGAGCCTGCGCCGGGCCGGCCAGCTCCTGCTGGACGAGACGGGCGCGCGGTACGTGCTCATCACCCGGGGCGCCAACGGCATCGCCCTGTTCGACGCGGACGGCACCCTGCATCAGGTCCCGGCCTTCAACCGCCACGAGGTCTTCGACGTGACCGGGGCGGGGGACACGGTCGTGGGGACCCTCACCCTCGCCTTGGCGGGCGGCGCCTCGGCGCTGGAGGCGACCATCCTCGCCAACCTCGCGGCCTCCATCGTCGTGCGTCGCTTCGGGACCGCCACCACCTCGGTCACCGAGCTGATGGAGACCTGGAGCAAGAATCCCCCCGAAGCCCTGACGCTGGGCTGACGCGCATGAACGTCTACACCATCGACACCATCGCCCCCGCGGTCGCGGACTGGCAGGCGCAAGGCGGCCGCACCGTCTTCACCAACGGCTGCTTCGATCTCATGCACGTGGGCCACGTGCGGTACCTGCAAGCGGCCCGTGCTCTGGGCGATCGCCTCGTGGTCGGCCTCAACTCCGATCGCTCGGTTCGCGAGCTGAAGGGTCCCGCCCGCCCCATCCTCCCCGAGGCGGAGCGGGCCGAGCTGCTCGCGGCCCTCGGCTGCGTCGATGCGGTCGTCGTGTTCGACGAGCGCACCGCGGATGCGGCCATCCAGGCCGTGCGCCCCGCGCTCTACGCCAAGGGCGGCGACTACGAGCCGGACACCATTCCCGAGACGCCGCTGGTGCGCAGCCTCGGCGGCGAGGTCGTGGTGCTGCCCTTCGTCGAGGGCCGATCGACCACCTCGCTCATCGCCCGCATCAAGGCGCAGGGCTGAGCCGGAAAAGCTCAACCAAGAAAGGATCACTCAGTGTTAGACCAGCAGGGACGAGTTTTCGGGAAGGTCAACCTCATCGATCTGTCGATCGTCGTGGTCGTGGCCCTCTTCATCCTGGGCGCGGGGCTCGCGCGCACCGGCAACGCCGGGGTGAACCAGCAGCTCAAGGGCGAGGCCACCGCCGAGTTCGACCTCTTCATCCGGGGTGGCATCTCGGATCCGGCCATGTTCAAGGCCGGCGACAAGACCTTCATCACCATCCGCAACCAGCCCTACGCGCCCCTGACCATCCGCAAGGTCAAGGTCACCCCGCGCACCGTCACCGTGCCCGCTGCCGGCGGCGTGAAGGCCTACCCGGACCCCTCGGAGCCCTACAGCAAGGACGTGCTCTTGACCCTGCGCGAGACGGCGCAGCTGACCGACGACGCGATCGTGCTGGGCGGCAACAAGATCAAGGTCGGCGTCCCCATCGACATCGAGGGCCGGCTGTACCGCCTGCGCGGCTCGATCGTCGACGTCCGCCTCGTCGATCAGCCGAAGCTCTGAAGCCATGCACGCCCACTCCGATAGCGGGGCCCTCGGGGCCTCGACGCGCGGGGCGCGCCAGGGGCGCGGCCTGAGCGCCGCGCTCGGCCTCGTCACCATCCAGGAGGCCTGGCAGGCGCGCGTGAGTCAGAGCCTGCCGTACCGGGCGATCGCCTCGGCCCGCGCGGCCCTGTACGAACGCCTGGCTCCTCTTGCTGCCACCTCGCTCGCCGTCAAGCTCGCGCCGTTGCTCTCGCTGGCTTCCGCGTGCCTGCTCTTGCTGGCCTCGCCCTACGTCGGCACGGGCCTCAACGCCCTGATGGTGCTCCTGGCCTTCGGGACCTTCCTGTTCCAGTGGATCGTGGAGAAGCCCGTCGCCAAGGAAGCTGACGGCCTCGACCTTCCCTTCCTGGCCTTCCTGGCCGCCTCGATCGTCGCGGTCGGCTTCTCGCCGTACCTGCTGCTGAGCGTCAAGGGCCTCGCCAAGATGCTCGTCTTCTGGATGAGCTTCTTGGCCTTCCGGGGCGCGCTGCGGCGCGGTGAGCGCGGCTGGCTGCCCCTCTTCGGCGCCCTCTTCGTCGCGGCCTTCGCCCAGTCCCTCTACGGGATCTACCAGTGGAAGATCCAGGTCGCGCCCCTGGCCCTCTGGGACGACGCCGAGGCCGAGGTCAAGCTGACCCGCGTCTACGGCACCCTGGGCAACCCCAACCTGCTCTCGGGCTACCTGATCCCCATCATCCCGTTCGCCGTGGCCGCCGCCGTGACGTGGAAGGCGTGGGGCTTGCGCCTGCTGGCCATCGGCACCGCCCTGACGGCACCCGTCTGCCTCTACTTCACCTACTCGCGCGGGGCCTACCTGGGCATGGTGGGCGAGGCGATGGTCTTCGGCGCGCTGGGCCTCGCGGCCCTGTGGCCCGCCATCCGGCGCCGCCCGTGGCTCTTGGCGGTGCTCGCGGGGATCCTCGCCCTCGGGGCGGTCGCGGCCGTGGTCGTCTACCACCACTCGCCGGCCATGCAGGAGCGCCTGCTCTCCATCACCGCCACGCGCACCCACTCGTCCAACTCGTTCCGCATGAACGTCTGGGACGGGGTGATCCGGATGATCAAGGACTCCTGGTGGTTCGGGATCGGGCTGGGCAACGACGCCTTCCGCAAGGTCTACGCCCTGTACATGGTCAGCGGCTTCGAGGCACTCGGGGCCTACAACATCTTCCTCGAGGAGATGGTCGAGAAGGGCATCCTTGGCCTCCTGGCCTTCGTGGCCCTGGTCGGCGGTGCGATCTTCCGGGCCCTCCACCACTTCAAGCACGGCGTGAGCCGCCCGTGGGCGGTGGCCGCGATCGCGGCGCTGGTCGGCCTGATGATCCACGGCATGGTCGACACCGTCTTCTATCGCCCGAGCGTCCAGATCCTCTTCTGGCTGACCCTCGCCGTCGTCATCCACCTTCCCCACCGAATTGAGGGGGCCGCATGACCAAGATTCCCGTCGATTCCCGCATCCAGCGCATCCTCGTCGTCAACTTCGGCGGCATCGGGGACGAGATCCTCTTCTTCCCCGTGATCCAGAGCCTGCGCGAGGCCTACCCCCACGCCAGGCTGAGCGCCCTGGTCGAGCCCCGCTGCAAGGGGATCATGGCCTTCAACCCGGCCATCGACGAGGTGCTCACCCTCGACGTGAAGGGCAAGCCCAGTCTCGGCGAGCTCCTCAAGGTGGTGGGCGAATTGCGCTCGCGCGGCTTCGATCTGGCCATCGGCTCGGGCCGCTCGCCCGTCATGCCCGTGATCCTGCTCCTGAGCGGGGCCAAGTACCGCGCGGGCTACGACGCCAACCGCCTCTCCTGGACCCTCACCGAGAAGGCCGTTTGCAACCCCCAGCAGTACGCCGCCGAGATGTACTACGACCTGATCCGCCGCTGGATCCCCATCCCCTTCCGGCTGCCCCAGGCGGCCCTGACCCAGCCGGACCGCGAGTGGGCCAAGGCCTTTCTGGCCGAGCACGGGGTCCAGCAAGGCGACCAGGTGGTCGTGCTTCACCCCGGCACCAGCAAGCTCTCGGTCCAGAAGAAGTTCATCAAGAGCTGGGACGCGGACCGCTGGGCGGATCTCGCCGCGCGCCTTCAGGCCGAGGGGGTCAAGGTGGTGCTCGCCGGCGGGCCCGACGACGAGGAGACCATCGAGCGGATCAAGGGCGTGCTCAAGACCCAGCCGATTGAGGCCTTCGGCAAGACCAGGGGCCTCGGACAGCTCGCCGCTCTCATCTCCCAGGCCTCGATCCTGGTCTGCGTCGATTCGGCCCCCCTTCACCTGGGCGTGGCGGTCGGCACCCCCACCGTCGGCATCTTCGGGCCGACCGATCCGGCGAAGCTGATGCCCTCGGGCACGGTCCACCAGGCGATCCACGTCGACGGCCTCGCCTGCCGCCCCTGCCTGTGGGATCGCCGGGCCACCACGTGCGACGAGCTGTCGTGCCTCAAGAATCTCGGAGTCGAGGCGGTCGAAGCCGCCGTTTGGCGGGTGATGCCCGCAAGGAACCAAGCGAATCATGGAACCATCAACGCCCCTGAACACTAGATCGACCGACGCCGAGCGCGAGGCGCTCGCGAAGCTGCCCACCTACCTCGTGGACGCCGACGCCGATGCGCGCTACACGCCGGGCGAGCGCGAGGGGGAGGACTGGCAGGCCCGGGTGGACGCGCTCGCCGACGAGGCCGAGGACACCCTGTCCCAGATCGAGAACGCCTTCGAGTCGCCCCTCCACCAGACCGAGGACGACCTGGAGGTGCTCGACCAGGTGATCACCGAGGGCTGGGGGCAGGAGCTGCCCCCCGAGGAGGAGCTCGCCACCATCGCCCTGGAGTGGGGCACCTACCTGGGGGACCTGATCCTCAAGAACCTGGGCGGCGCCTGGGTCATCCGGCAGGAGAGCGAGCATCTGAGCATCCGCTTCGGACGCCTCGAGACCCAGTTCTTCCCGGTGCATGCGGTGCTGAGGCGCTTCGCCCTCGGCCAGGAGGCCACCCTCGAGTCCACTTACGCAGGCCTGGTCGCGGCGCTCACCGACTGATCGGACGCAATTGACAAGCGAGCGCCTACGGTCCATCGTGAATCAAGTGCCTCCCCTGCACCCGTGCAGGCTTTCGAAAGGTAGTCGAACCATGTCGGAACAAGAAACGAAGGACACCGCCCCCGCCGCCGACGAAGGGGTGATCCCGGACGAAGCCCTCGAAGAGGTCGCCGGCGGCATCTTTGCCATCGATGCCAAGAGACGCAACAAGCTCCGCCTGCCCTAAGCATCACCAAGAGGTTGCCTGGGGGCCGTCCTGAGACGGCCCCCAGGCCTATTAAGGGCAGCTTGTACGGGTATAGTGAGGCATCCCTCGCCACTTGGATACCGCCGTTGAGACACCTTCGCACGCTCATGCTCGCCATCGCCCTCGGACTGGCCGCCCCCCAGGCGGCCGGCGCCGAGACGTGGAAGACCGTGGCCTCCGACGCGGGGGTCTGGTTCAAGGTGAACCTCCACCACCCGCACCTCGTGCGCAAGGTACCGCTGGTGGACGGCATGCGCTGGGACATCGAGGTCTCGAACAGCGTCCGGAACCACGTGGTCAAGGAGCTGACCTCGGGCCCGCTCGCGAGCGTGACCATCGACCAGAACAAGCGCTACGTCCGGATCGTGGCCCGCTGGCGCTTCCCCTACGCCATGACCCCCAAGCTCAGCCGCGATCGCTTCGAGCTGTTCATCCCCTACACCATCACCCGCACCAGCACGGTGGACCTGGCCGAGGGGCTGAGCTTCAAGCGCATGAACCGCTGGACCATGGCCGGGCCCGTCTCGGTCAACGTGGTGCACGCCGACCTCAGGCGCTACGGCCTGCGCCCCCAGCTCGCCCGCTCTGGCCAGGGCTTCTCGGTCGAGCCGGTCTCGGCGATCGCGAACCGCTCCAAGGCGCTGGCTGCGATCAACGGGTCGTTCTTCGCCCCGAAGGGCGGCGCGCCCATCGGCCTCTTGATGCTCGACGGCCAGATCGTCAGCTCCAGCTACTTCAACCGCTCGGTGTTCGGGGTGCGCTACGACGGCACCTGCTTCATCAACAACGCCAGGCTGAAGGCCGCCATCGGGCTCGGGGACAGCCGCGTCTTCGTCGCCAACGGGGTCAACCGCCCGGCCTCGCGCAACCAGATCATCCTCTACACCTCGCACTGGGGCAAGCGCACCCGCACCGTCCCGGACCCGAGCCGCCGCGAGTTCATGATAGCCGCCGACGGCACCATCACCGCCGCCAACACCGGCAACTCCGAGATCCCGAAGGACGGCTTCGTGGTCTCGGGGCAGGGCAGCGCCCTGCGCGCCATGGTCGAGCAGTTCAAGGTAGGCCAGCGCGCCGTCGTCTACCCCCGCCTCTCGGACGAGTGGCAGGGGGTCAAGTCCGCCATCGGCGGCGGACCGACCCTTGTCTCGGGCGGCCAGGTCAAGGTCACGGCCCGCGAGGAGCGCTTCGGCCCCGAGATCGCGCGCGGGCGCGCGCCCCGCACCGCGATCGCCTACCTCGGGGGCACCTCGGTCGCCATGGTCACGGTGGACGGTCGCCAGAAGCACAGCGTCGGAATGACCCTGTACGAGCTCGCGCGCCTGTTGCGCGAGCTGGGCGCCCACGACGCCATCAACCTCGACGGCGGCGGCTCGACGGCCATGGTGGTGCGAGGCAAGCTGGTCAACCGCCCGTCGGACGGCACCGAGCGCTCGGTCAACAACGCCCTGATCGTCACCAGGCCCTGATCAGGCGAATCGCCCCGCCATCACGAGATGGCGGGGCGATTCGCTTCGAACGTGGCGCTAGTACTGCCGCTGCTGGCCGTACGCGGTCTGTTGCTGGCCGGCCATGCCCTGCTGACCCTGCTGTTGCTGGCCCTGCTGCCAGCCCTGCTGACCTTGCTGGCCCTGCTGCCAGCCCTGCTGACCTTGCTGCCCCTGCTGCCAGCCCTGCTGACCTTGCTGATAGCCCTGCTGCATCCCGGCCTGGTCGCCCATCTGGTAGCCGGTGCCGTAACCAACACCGGCACCGTAGCCGAGGCCGGCGCCGTAGTAGGGCGCGTAGCCGTACGGGTAGTAGTTTCCGCCGTAGGGGGCGTAGTACGGGGTGTAGTAGTAAGGGTACGAATAGTAGCTGTAGTACGGGTAGTAGTAGTCCCCGTAGCTGAAGTAGGGGTAATAGTAGCCGCCGAGGTTGTAGTAGGAGAAGTTCCGTCCTCCCCACCAGCCCCGACCGCCCCAGCCACGGCCGCCCCAACCACGGCCGCCACGCCAGCCGCCGCCACCGCCACGAATGCCCCCGCGCCCGCCGCCCCGGAAGCCGCCGCCGCCGCCGCGACCGCGCTGCTGGACCGAGTAGCCACCGTTCAGCGCCTCGTCGATCGGGTTGTCCATGATCTTGTCCATCGGGATCTGGACCAGCTGATCCGCCTTCAGCCGCGCCGGCAGCTTGATCGCCTGGATCGGCGACGCGGCGGAATCAGCAGCCACCCCGAGGCCCTCCGCCGGCGCGCTGGGGGTAGTCTGATCGGGAGCGGTGGCGGGCGTCTGGGCGCAGCCCAGCGTTCCCGCCAAGAGTCCTACCGTCGTCCAAGACAAAAGCCTTGTGTTCGCCATGGGGGTCGACCTCCTGTCGCCAACGTGCCTCCGACCGCCTTCGCTATGGTGGTCCTCCGGCATTGCCTGCAACCATAAGCTCAATCGGTCGGAATGAAACCGGGTAATACCCCTGAAGATTGCGCTCGCTTACAGGAGAGCAAGAGCAAGGCCCCGCTCTCGTGAGATGACGCCCTCATGGGAGGACTCCCCCCAAACGGACGCCCGCTCGGCGCGATGCGCCGGGCGGGCGAGAATGCCAAGCGAAGGTTTAACCGGCTGGAGCAACATGCGCCGAGGCGCTGGCCGCCTCGGCCTGCTCTCTGGGCTCCTTCTCCACTTCCGGCGAAATGGGTGGGCCGTACGCGTAAATGCCGGAGTAGGGGTAGTAGGCCCCGTAGTAGAAGGGGTACCGGTAGCCGCTCCGGAAGATCACGTCGTTGCGGAAACCCGGCGGCCCGATCTCCTGCCAGTCGCGCAGCACCTGCAGGAGCCCCCCCTCGACGCGCGAGCGCCGGCCGCTGCGCTGCTGAACCGCGAACGCGAGGGGCGCGGCTTGCCGCGGCGCGCGAACGGCCTCGGAAGCGACGGGCGGGGCCGCGACCGGCTGGACGCAGCCGAGGATGGCGAGGGCGGCGAGCGCCAATGAGCTCTCTCGAAGCATGGAGCGGCAGGCCTCCTGTTCAAGCTGAAGATGCCGGCTTCCCGACAACGCGAGAGCAGACCCGATACGCGGTATCGGGTCTGCAACCAGGAAATGAGCGCGCGACTAGCAGCCGCCGCAACCGGCGGCGTATCCGCCGTATCCGCCGAATCCGTAAGTCGATGGGGGAAGCGAACCCGGGATGTAGGTGCTGCGCAGGGCTTCGACGGCCAGGGCCGAGGGCAAGCCGAGCGTGGTCACGCAACTGGCGCAGGCGCCGGCGTAGGGGGTCATGACGTTGGTGTAGGCGTTGTAGGCGTAGGGATAGTAGCTGCCGCCCCACGAGTAGGGATAGTAGTTGCCACCGTCCAGGTAGTACGGGTAGTAGTAGTTGCCGAAGCCGTATCCGAGGCCGCTCCCGCCGAAGAAGAAGGCATTCCGGCCCCCGAACCGACCGCCGGTGAAGCGACCGCGGAAGCCACGACCGCCGAAACCACGGCCGCCGCCACGGATGCCGCCACCGCCGCGGATGCCGCCACCGCCACCCCGACCACCGCGCTGCTGGATCGCGTAATCCTTGTCAACGGTGACCTGGTCGGCCGGAATGACGGGCAGTTGCGTGACCTTGGAGGGCTCGGCCTGGCTCGGGGCCACCGTGTTGGGGGTAGACTGGGCACAGCCCGCGGTCGCGGCCAACAGTCCCATCAGAACCACCGACGAGAATTTTGAAAGTCGCATAGGAAGGAGGTCCTCCTTTTCCCGTACAGCGGGCGATCGCCGCGCACTCCGCGATCGCACCTCGCACGTTCGACCTTAAGCCCCTGCGCCTCGAAAGGGACGCGTCACAATCCCTAAGGTTTGCGCAGGATGCGCTCGCTTAAAGCAGAGCAAGTGCAGGGGGTCGCCATCGTGTAAAGTGAGATGCAGCGCTTCTCGACGGCCCGAGCTATAATAAAGGGAACCCCGCGACCCATGCTCGAGGGGTGTCCACAACAGGAGGCCAGCAAAACCCAATGATGGAACGGAAGATTCGGGTGCTCATCGGCAAGCCCGGCCTGGACGGCCACGATCGCGGCGCCAAGGTCGTGGCGCGCGCCCTGCGCGACGCCGGGATGGAGGTCATCTACACCGGCCTGCACCAGACCCCGCAGGAGATCGTCAGCGTCGCCATCCAGGAGGACGTGGACGTGGTCGGCCTCAGCCTGCTGTCGGGCGCTCACCTGACGCTGGTGCCCGCCATCTGCGACCTCTTGCGCGAGCAGGGGGCCTCGGACATGACGGTGATGGTCGGCGGGATCATCCCCGATGCCGACGTCGAGCCGCTCAAGGCCGCCGGCGCCCACGCGGTGTTCGGCCCGGGCACCCCGACCGAGACCATCGTCGGCTTCATCGCCGCTCGCGCCGGGGCCTAGGCCGATGATCGTCGCGACGGCTCTGCTCAGGCTGCACCTGCCCCAGGCGCACTCCCTCAAGGACAAGCGCCGCGTCGTCAAGTCGATCCTCACCCGCCTGCACAACGAGTACGCCGTCAGCGCCTCCGAGGTGGAGGACCAGGACCTCTGGCAGGTCGCGACCCTGGGCATCGCCTACGTGAGCAACGACGCGAGCCACGCCAACTCGGTGGTCTCCAAGGCCGTGGCCTTCGTCGAGACCGGCCACTGGGAGACCTGGCTGTCCGGCTACGAGCTGGAGATCCTCCACGTCTTCTAGGCCACCCTTTCAAGCGGCCCTTTCCCGAACGAGATTGGCGAAGGCTTCCTTCCCTCCTCTCCCTCCTCTCGCTACGATGCCGATGAGCGAGCGAGAGGAGGAACTTCGGATGCAACCTTTCGATCCCAGGATCCTGCCCCCCCATCGGCCTCGGGCCGACGGCCCCTTCGTTCCGGCGTTCGCAGCCCAGGCGCAGGCACCGGGCTTCGCGGCCGCGAGCCTCGACTTCCATCCCTACCTGCCGCTCCCGGCGGGCACCCTCTTGGCCCGGCGCTTCGAGATCACCGAGGCACTCGGGGAAGGGCACTGCGGCTACGTCTACCTGGTGCGCGATCGCGCCGCCCAGAACGCCCTGCGGGCCCTCAAGACCTTCGACCCCCGGCGCGGCGAGGCCAAGGACGCCGAGCTCTTCCGGCGCGAAGCCAGGCTCCTGAAGCGCCTCGACCACCCCCGGATCCCCAAGGGCTACGACCTGTGCGATCACCGGGGGATGCTCTGCGCCTGCGTGGCCTTCGTCCAGGGGGAGGACCTGCTCGCCCACGTCCAGCAGCACGGCCCCATGCCCGAGCGCGAGGCCCAGATCGTCATGCGCCAGGTCCTCGAGAGCCTCATCTACCTGCATGGCCAGAAGCCGGCCGTGCTGCACCGCGACCTCAAGCCGGAGAACCTGATCCGGGATCAAGCGGGCACGATCCACCTGATCGACTTCGGCTCGGCCTCCGACCGCCCCCAGGACAAGCAGGGGGTTGCCCTCGAGGCGCTCACCACCCTGCACACCATGGGCTATGCCGCCCCGGAGCAAGCCCTGGGGCTCGAGGCGTACCCGGCAAGCGACCTCTACAGTCTGGCCGCCACCGTGCTCTACCTGCTCACGGGCAAGAACCCCCTGGTGCTCTACAACGGCATGGAGGGGCGCCTCGCGTGGAAGGTCCCGCTCAGCGGCGGTTTCGACGCCCTGCTCTCGGAAATGCTCGCCTTGCCGGCCAAGGCGCGGGTCCAATCGGCTCGAGAGGCCCTCGCCCGCCTCGATGGCTTCACGATATAATGGGGATCGCGCCCCATCCGACGTCGCAAAGGAGCACCCCGACCCCATGGCCACCCTCTCCCAGGCCCCGGCAACCGAGCTGATCGCCCGAGCAGAACAGGACCTCGCCCCGGTGTGGGCCGAGATCGAGCGCATCCGGCACCACAACCAGCGCAAGGTCCTGAAGGCGTTCATCGACCACAAGATCGGCGAGCAGCACTTCGCCGGCACCACCGGCTACGGCCACGGGGACCTCGGCCGCGAGGCGATGGAGGGGGTCTTCGCCCAGGCCATCGGGGCCGAGGCCGCGCTCGTGCGCACCCAGTTCGCCTCGGGGACCCACGCGATCGCAGTGGCCCTCTTCGGCGCCCTCAAGCCCGGCGACGAGCTGCTCTACGTCACGGGCCACCCCTACGACACCCTCGAAGAGGTGATCGGCACCCGCGCCCCGGGCCAGGGCTCGCTGATGGAGTGGGGGGTCCTCTACCGGGAGCACGACCTGCTGCCCGACGGCAGGGTGGACCTCGAGGGCCTCGTCGGCGCCCTTCGCCCCGAGACCCGGGTGATCGCCATCCAGCGCTCGCGCGGCTACGCCTGGCGACCCTCGGTCACCGTCTCCGAGATCGGCGCGATCATCGCCCGGGTCAAGGCCGTTCGCCCGGACGTGGTGGTCTTCGTGGACAACTGCTACGGCGAGTTCACCGAGGAGCTGGAGCCCTGCGACGTGGGGGCGGACCTCGTGGCGGGCAGCCTGATCAAGAATCCGGGCGGCGGGATCGTGCCCATGGGCGGCTACGTGGCCGGGCGCGAGGACCTGGTCGAGCGCGCCGCCTGCCGCCTCATCGCGCCCGGCATCGGCCGCGACGGCGGGGCGAGCCTCGACTACAACCGCCTCCTGTTCCAGGGCCTCTTCATCGCCCCCAACGTGGTCGGCGAGGCCCTCAAGGCCGCCACCCTCGCAAGCCGCCTCTTTGCCTCGCTCGGCTTCGACGTGGATCCGCAGCCCGAGGCCAAGCGCACCGACATCATCCAGTCGATCCGCCTGGGGACGCCCGAGCTGCTCGTGGCCTTCTGCCGCGGCATCCAGGAGTCCTCGCCCGTCCACGCCTACGTCCAGCCCATCCCCGACGTGGTGCCCGGCTACGAGGACAACGTGGTGATGGCGGGCGGCACCTTCATCGAGGGCTCGACCATCGAGCTTTCGGCCGACGGGCCGCTGCGCGAGCCCTACGTCGCCTACTACCAGGGAGGCCTGACTTACTCCCACGCCCGGATCGCGCTCGAGCAGTGCCTCGAGAAGATGCGCTCGGCGGTGCGCGCATGAGCCACCCCAAGGCCCCGCGGATCCGCGTCTGCACCGTCCTGCCCCAGGACGACCACCTCCTGATGGTCCGTCACCGCAAGGGTGACAAGTCCTACTGGATGCTGCCCGGCGGGGGCCTCGACTTCGGCGAGTCCTTCGAGCAGTGCGCCATCCGCGAGATCAAGGAGGAGACCGGCCTCGACATCGCGATCGAGCGCATGCTCTACCTTTCCGAGGCCATCTGCCCGCGCGGCAGCCGGCACGTCGTCAACATCTACCTGCTGGGGCGGATCGAGGGCGGCGTCATCGCCGTGCCCGAAGAGGACGTCATCGACGCCGTCGCGTTCATCCCGGTCGCGGGCCTGAACGAGGTCACCCTCTACCCCGCGATCGCCTCCGAGCTCCAGGCGGCCCACGCCGCGGGCTACACCGGCGCCATCCTCAACCTCGGCTCCATGTGGACGGACTGAGCCCGGGCACTTTCCACGCATCGCGAGCCCCCGGAGCCCCACGGCTCCGGGGGCTCGTCTCGTCTCGGGAGCGACCCCCACGCAAGGCTCACGGCGTGGCAGGAAGCAGCCTTCTTAAATAAGTGTTATCATTTTTTACCAAACTTTTTGAAGTATTTCTCATTCCGGATTGGTAAATCACGTCGCAAATCCGCTAGCCATGCGGCTTAAGCCGGCACAACGTAAGGAGAGAACATGAGACTGACGGTGGGGAAAAAGCTGATCGGCAGCTTCCTGGCGATCGCGCTGCTGGTTCTGATCTCGGGGATCGTCACCATCACCCAGTTGCAGAGCGTGAACCGGACGATGAACGAGCTGACCGGGAGCTGGTTGCCGGCGACCGCTGCGGCGGGCAAGATCGACACCAACATCTCCAACCTCCAGCGCCTGCTGAACCGACACCTCTTCGAGACGAACCCCGACGCCCTCGAAAAGGTCGAGCAGGAAATCGTCCAGCGCCGAGGGCTGGTGACCCAGGCCTTCGATCGCTACCGCCCGACCCTCTCGCAACCGGCGGATCGCGCGCTCTTCTCGCGCATCGAAGCGGAATACGGCGCTTACCTGGTCCTGCTGGATCGGACCCTCCAGATCAGCCAGACGGGCAACAAGGCCGAGGCGGTGCGCCACGCCCAGGCAAAGACCATCCCCCACTACCAGGGGATCAAGGACGAGGTCAACCAGCTGATCGTCGCCAACGAGCAAGGCGTGCTCGGTGCCTCGCAGCACGCCGAGGAGGTGCTGAAGGCCTCCCGGCAAAACAGCCTTTGGGCCATCGCGCTGGTCATGGTGATCGGCATGGCCCTCGGGCTGTGGCACTCGCGTCAGATCACCGTCAGCGTCAAGCGCATCGGGGATGCCGCCGAGGGGATCTCGCGCGGCGAGCTGGACCAGCGGCTGGACGTGACGAGCCACGACGAGTTCGGCGACATGGCGCGCACCTTCACGCGGATGACCGCCTATCTCGAGGAAGTGGCCTCGGTGGCCGAGGGGATGAGCCACGGCGACTTCACCCGCACCGTCACCCCCAAGAGCGAGCGCGACCAGTTCGGGGTCGCCATCTCCAAGATGATCGCGAACCTGCGCACCATCGTCGGGCGGGTCCGCGCCGCTTCGGAGTCCGTCGGGACCGGGGCCGAGCAGCTCAGCGGCTCGAGCTCCGAGCTGAGCGCGACGGTCTCGCAGCAGGCGGCGAGCTCCGAGGAGACCTCCGCCACCATCGTGGAGATGACCGCAAGCATCCGCGCGGTGGACCAGAGCGCCCAGGTGGTGCTCGAGAAGGTCAAGCAGCTGGAAGGCGAGTCTCACCAGCTCGGCGACGCCGTCAGCGAGACGAGCAGGGCGATCGCCGAGCTCGCGGCGAGCATCCAGCAAGTCGCCGGCAACGTCGCCCATGCAAGCCAGGTCTCCGATCGTGCCGCCAAGGCCGCGAACGACGGCGAATCGGCCGTCGCCCAGACCATCGGGGGGATCACCACCGTCGCCGACACCATGACGGCGATCCAGAACTCCGTTCGGCACCTGCAAGAGCGCTCGGGGGAGATCGGCCGCATCATCGAGGTGATCGACGACATCGCCGAGCAGACCAATCTCCTGGCGCTCAACGCCGCCATCGAGGCGGCGCGCGCCGGCGAGGCGGGCCGCGGCTTCGCGGTGGTCGCCGACGAGGTGCGCAAGCTCGCAGAGCGCTGCGCCCATGCCACCCAGGAGATCGGCACGCTCATCAAGGGGGTGCAGGCGGAAACCAAGCAAGCCGCCGAGGTGAGCCTCCAGGGGAGCGAGCAGGCAAAAGAGGGGGTCGAGCTGGCCACGGTCACCGGTGACGTCCTGCGCCAGCTCAAGGCCGCGGCGGGCGAGGTGAACGCGCTCATGCGCCAGGTCGCGAGCGCCACGGACGAGCAGACCCGCGCCAGCGCGCAGATCGTCGCGAGCGCCGAGCAGATGGGGGGCATCAACCGCCACCTGGGCGATGCCGTCGCCGAGATGAACCAGGCCACCCAGACCGTGACCTACGCGACGGGCGAGCAGCGCACGGGCTGCGCGCAGGTGGTCGCGGCCGTGGAGCAGCAGAGCCGCAGCGCACAGGAATCTGCGGCCGCCACCGAGCAGGTCGCCCGGACCGCCGACGACCTCAAGCTACAAGCCACGAGGCTCCAAGAGGCGATGGCCTTCTTCAAGACCGGTCAAGCCGAGCGGTTCCTGGAGATCGGGATCGCGCGCAGCGCCGAACGGCTCCTCACCTAACCCTCGCCAAGCAAAGCGGCCCCCTTGCTCAACCGGCAGGGGGCCGCTTTGCTTGGCGAAGACCTTATTGACAACTGGCTTCCATTAATGAAAACTAGTTGTCAATACAGCCCCGACTTGGAGGATCCCCATGACAAGCCCCGCCGCCTTGACCCAGGTCACGCTCGCCATCTTCCGGGCGAATGGTCGCCTGCTCGAAGCAGGCGATGCGCTCGTGGCCCCGCTGAACCTCACCAGCGCGCGGTGGCAGGTACTGGGCGCGGTCGCCCTCTCCTCGGGGGCTCTGAGCGCGCCGCAGATAGCGGCGGCGATGGGCGTGACCCGCCAGGGGGCGCAAAAGCAGCTCAACCTCCTCGTGAAGGACGGGCTGCTCGTCCAGCGCAAGAATCCCCTTCACGCGCGCTCGCCACTCTACGCCCTCTCCGCGCGGGGGGCTCAGACCTACGATGCAGCGGAGAAGCTCTGGATGAAACGGGCTGAGGACCTGGCCGCGGACCTGCCCAGCGAGGCGCTGCAGGCGACCTTACACGTTCTCGAGGCGATCGTCGAGCGGCTACATCGTCCCACCCCTGCAAAGGAGTAACCGAATGAAACGTTCCTTCATCCAGGCCCTCGGCATCGCTTGTGCCCTGTTCGGGCTCTTCGGCCCGAAAGGTCTTCCCGCCTCGGCGGCGCCCTTCGAGCGCCGCTTCGCCATAGAAGAGGGGAGCCAGGTGTCGTACCACGTGACCGCGAAGATCGTCGGGCTCATCGACGACGCCATCGCGGGCGCCAATCGCAGGGTGAAGGGCGAGATCGTCCTGGTTGCTCCCAACCAGGCCACTTGCTGGGCGCAAGCCGACGCGAGCGACTTCGACTCGGGCCTGAGGGTGCGCGACGAGCACGTCGCGGAGATCCTCGGCGTCCCGCGGACCCCCTCGATCCGGTTCGTCCTCGATCGACTGGAGGGTTTCGACGCCGGGCGCGAAAAGGGCCGGGTCACCGCGACGGGAACGCTCAGCGTCCGAGGACGAGATCACGCGCTGCGGATGCCCCTCGACTATCAGGTGAGCGGTGACAGGGTGCGGATCCAAGGGGAGGCGCCGCTGCGCTTCTCGGATTTCGGAATCGAGCCGCCGGTGGTCGGCCTGGTGTTCAAGCGGGCACCCGACGCCCTCACGATCCGGGTGTCGCTGATTGCGCGGGAAGTCGAAGCGAAGTAGCTCAAAAGCGCCGAACGAGGCGCCGGCCGAATCACGCGGCCGGTGCCTCGCTCATGGTTTCGAAGCCGCGAACGCCCGGCAGCAGAGGCAGCAGCGCCCCCACCAGGGCGAGCATCACCCCGGATGCGGTGAAGATGGCGCTTGGCGGCACGCGGGCCGCGAGGACCCCGACCAGCGCGTATGACGCCGGCATCACCCCCAGGACCACCGCGGTGAGCAGGCCCATGAAGCGCCCCATCTGCTCGACGGGCACGGCGCGCTGGAAGGCCGCGAGCGTCACGATGTTGAGCGCGCTCAGGGCGGCCCCCAGGATGAAGAGCCCCCCGAGGAAGCCTACGAACTGAGGCATAAGCCCCATCAGGGCGAGACACGCCCCTTGCAGCACGAACGACCCCGCGATGAGCGCGATCTTCCGCCCCACGTCGCCACGCTTCACCAGGACCAGCGCCGCTGCGATCATGCCGACGCCGAGCGCCCCCTCTAGCATGCCGAGCCCGCTCGCCCCCGCCCGGAAGACATCCCTGGCAAAGACCGGCAGCAGGACGGGGATGGGCGCCAGGAAGAGGTTCGCCACCGCGAAGGCCCCGAGCAGCGAGGCGATCGCGGGGCGCTCCGAAAGGGTCCGGGCGCCTCCTTTGAGGGTCTCCCAGTACGACTCTCCCTGCGGCGGCACGACGTGCGAGCGCCGGCTCATCGCCATCAGGGCGACGCCCGACACCGTGAAGGTCGCCGCGTTCAAGAGGAACGCCGAGGGCGCCCCGGTCGCGGCCACCAGAAGACC
Source organism: Pantanalinema sp. (assembly GCA_036704125.1). Taxonomy (NCBI): domain Bacteria; kingdom Bacillati; phylum Cyanobacteriota; class Cyanophyceae; order Leptolyngbyales; family Leptolyngbyaceae; genus Pantanalinema; species Pantanalinema sp. The sequence goes on from DATNQI010000021.1 coordinate 36,868, forward strand.
GCCAAGGGCGGGCCCCAGGATGGCGGCCATCTGGGTGGTCAGCTCCAAAGCCGAGTTGGCCTTGAGCAGCGCGTCCTGCTCGACCACCTCCGGCACGATGGCGAGCCCCGCCGGGGTGAAGGCCGCCCCGATGCAGGAGAGCAGGACCGCCAGGAAGAACAGGAGCGGCAGGGGCAGCAGGTGGAAGTAGGCGAGGGCGGCCATCCCCGTCACCAAAATGGCGCGCGCCCAGTCGCAGGCGAGCATGAGCCGGCGCCGGTCCATGCGATCCGCGAGCGCGCCGGCGAAGGGGCCGACCACGATCATCGGCAGGCTGGTCGCCACCATGAGGGCGCCGGTCATGGCCGCCGAGCCGGTGGTGTCGAGCACCCACCAGACCATGGCGAGCTGGTGGACGCGATCGCCGAACTGGGAGGCCGCCTGCCCGAACCAGAGCAGGCGAAAGTCGCGGCTAAACGGCGCCGGCATCGCGGTCCCTGTCCTCCTGGCGCTGGTCGGCCCGGCCGGGCTTGACCAGCCGCTGGTCGATGATCCGCTTGACCTTGCCGGTGCGTTCCAGGCGCGGCAGGCCGCCGGCAGGCAGGACCTCGAACCTGAGATCCGCGAGCAGGCCGTTGGCGAGCGCCTCGCCGAGCAGCGGGATCTTCCGAGAGACCCCGGTCGCCAGCAGGCCCTGAAGCAGGGAGACGTCGATGGCAGGATCCTCGCCCACCAGCTCGGCCCGCACCACCAGGTGGTCCTGGTGGCCTTCGAGCTTCGCCTCGAGCTGGATCATGGAGCTGAGGCCCTCGACGGTGCTCGCGGCCTGCTGGAAGTCGGCGTAGGGGAAGACGTGGCCCGCGACGATCACCACGTCGTCGCTGCGCCCGAGCAGCTCCAGGCGCGGCATGGAGCGACCGCAGGGGCAGTCGCCTTCGACCCAGCGGCCGAGATCCCCTATCTTGTACCGGATGAGCGGCATGATTCGCCGGTTGAGGTTGGTCACGACCACCTCGCCGAAGCCGCCCGGGCCTGCCGGCTCGCGGGTGCGCCGGTCGATCAGCTCCACGTACTGGTGGTCGGCGTGGATGTGGTGCTCGGCCCCCTTCGAGTGGGGACACTGGAAGCCGATGGGGCCCGCGTCCACCGTGCCGTAGCCGATCGAGCCGATGACCTCGACGCCGAAGGTGCGCTTCAGGTACTCCTGCTCGCTCGGGTAGAGGTGCTCGCCGGTGTAGAAGACCTTGCGGATCCGGATCCCCTCGGGGTCGGCCTTGATGGCGTCGAAGACCCGCAAGAGCCAGGACGGCAGGCCCATCAGGGTGTCGATGCCGTAGGCCCTCAGGAAGTAGGGGATCTGCTCGGGCGGCACCGAGCTGGTGAAGGGGAAGCTGTTGCAGCCGACGATCTCGAGAGCCCGGTTGACCGAGAGGAACGAGCCGTAGAGGCCCCCCGAGTAGAAGAGGTTGGCCACGCGATCGCCCCGGCGCAGACCCACCGCGTAGGCCCCGCGCGCCGCGCGCGCCATGTCGTCCTCGTAGTCCTCGAACGAGAAGACCGAGAGCTTGGGCGAGGCGCTCGACCCGCCGCTGCGCAGGAAATGGCCGCCCATGGGGGCTTGGGTGAACAGGCCCTCGCCGACGGGCGGGGTGTGCAGGGCCACGTCGTCCCGCTCCATCAGGGGCACCTTCGCCCAGTCCTCGGGCGACGCGACTCGGATGCCCTCGAGCCGATCCCGGTGGTACGGCGCCCGGGGCGCGAGCTCGGAGACGAGGCGCAGGCGGCGGCCGAAGGAGAGGGCGTCCAGCTCCTCGGGCCCCAGCCACTCGGCGCCGTCGAAGCGATCGTTCGCCTCGCTGAAGCCGATGGAGACCCACTTGACCAGCTCGTTTAGGGCGATCAGGCCGTCGTGCGGCTCGCCCGGCGTCCCGCCGCTCATCTCGGCGAGCGGAGTCACGCGCAGGACCCCCGCGGCCAGGAGCCTGTCGGCGATCCCGAAAAGGCGCTCGGGCGGAATCGAGACGCCCGCCGTCTGGAGGGAGTCGCCGTAGGGCGCGAGGTGAGCGGGCAGCTCGGAAAGATCGTTCAGGCGCTTGACGTAGAGGGTGCGGAACAAGGGCGAGAGCTTGAAGGCGGGGTCCTTCTCGACGATGACGGTCCAGTGGGGGGCGTTGCCCGGCGTGTACAGCTCGGCGGTGCCCATGGCCGCGTCGAAGCGCGCCATCTCGCGCTCCTTGGTCACCTCGGCGCGCTCCTGCATGGTGAGCGGGCCCTGCGGCAGCTCGCGCTGCACGGTGGAGAGGGCGTCCTGCAGGCTTGCGACGAAGGCCCGGGTGGGCGCGCCGTCCTCGGTGGGGTCCTCGAGGTAGAGGACCTGAGGACTTGAGCAGGCGTTCTGGTCCCAGAGGGCGAGCGAGCGCGCCATGTCCATGGCCACCTCGGGGTGGAGGAGGCGCTCCTTGGCGATCGCGGCGAACGAGACCTTGGGGCCGTACTCGACCAGGTGGGCCTTGAGCGAGAGGCCCTCGCGGTACTCGCGGACCACCTCTTCGCCGCCCCACACCACGATCCCGTCGCAGTGCTGCTGGAAGACCTTGTGGAGCCGGCTCTTGCCGCCTGACCACGAGAGGATGGCGATCGAGTCGGCTACCGCTCCGTCAGGATCGCACTCCTTGAGGGATCGGGCGAAGAGCAAGGGGAAGAGGGGCGCCTTGCTCGCGGCCTTGAGGAGGTTCACGTTCTTGGTGATGACCCCCTCGATCATGCTGAGGATGCCGCCCGTGAAGACGTTTCCGCTCGAGACGTGCAGGACCACCCCGCGCGGGACCGCCCGCTTGAAGGCCGCCCCGTTGCCCCCTTGCCACATGTCCAGGGCGTCCAGCGAGCCGAGTTCAAGGCGGATCTTGGGCTCGAGGTAGGCGCGCGAGAGCGCCATCTTGAGGCTACCGAGCTCCTGGGCGACCATCTCGCTCGAGAAGCCGATCTGCTCGGGGATGCGCCGCATGACCTCCTGGCAGCCGGCATAGGCGGGATCCGCCCAGAGCCTGGCCGCGCGGTCGAACACGCTCAGGATGCGGTCGATTGGAACGCGCGAAAGGCGCTCCTTGCGCTCCTGGGCCTCGACCAGGATGTCGCGCACCGTCTGTTCGGTGAGCTCACCTTTCAGCGTTCGCCCGAAAACGTAGTGTTCACGCATCGCAGTCCCCTACTTCAAAAGCTGGCTGGCCGAGATGGCGCAGCCCTTGTTCTTGCGCGTCCCGGCCCGCCCGATGATCGTCACGGTCGGCATCGAGCGCCCGCACGGGCAGTCCCCCTGAAGAGTGGCCAGATCGCTGGTCAGCAAGGACATGGCGGGCATCGCGAGGTTGTAGGGCGTCACCAGGTTCAAGAAGCCCACCTCTCCATACGGCAGCACCTCGAGCGTCTCGACGTCCCGCACGTAGGCCCTGGCGAAGGTCGGCACGTGGAACCGATGGTGTTCGCACTGGAGATAGGGCACCCCGTGCTCGACCATGCCGTAGCCGTCGCGCACGTTTCCTGCCGGGATCCCCAGGTATTCCTCGACCTCGGCCACGAAGGCCTCGGGCTCGATGCGCTCACTTTCCGACTTCTTCCACCCGCCGCCGGTCAGGACGTAGGAGTCGGGCCCGAGGTCGAGCTTGGGCATGTTCAGCTCGCGCATCCGCGACACGATCCGGTGCAGGAAGGCGGGAAATCCCAGGATCCGCACCGGCGCGCCCTCTTCGGCGTAGGCTTGCAGCACTTCGAGGGCCTCGGCCTCGCGGAAGGCGAAGGCCTGGGTCGCCTCGTCCCAGCGCAGGGCGTGATACGAGCGCTTCTTCGGCGCGTACTTGGTGATGTTCGAGTCGGTGTAGGCCGTCCCCACGTTCTTGGCCTCGCTCGGGTCGTAGGCGAAGATCAGGTAGTTGGTCAAAAGGTCCTGCCGCACCAGCCCCATGGCCTCGTGGGCCAGATCCACCATGCCGAGCCCGCGCGCGAGCGACGCCGCGTCGAAGAAGATCTGGCTCTTCTGGCCCCCGGTGCCGCTGGAAGTGAGGTTGAGCGCGATTTGATCCTTCTCGATGGACAGCAGCTCGTACTTCTTGAAGACGTTCACGAAGACGTGCGGCACCCTCGGCACGTCTTCGATGGTCTCGAGGTCCGAAAGGGAGAAGCCTTGCTGCCGGCAAAGCTCGGCGTAGGGGCCGTGATGCGCCAGGTGCCACTCGAGCGCCTCGGCGAGCGCCGCGACGAAGGCCGCGTCGTGCGCGGGGCTTTCGTCGTAGATGCCCGAGAGGGCCATGTAGCGGTCAAGGGCGGGGGTGTCGGTCAAGGTCGGCATGGATTCCCTCGCTAGCGGCCTCTTCAGGAAGAGGCGAGTCCGTTCAAGCTGCGATCGAGTGTGCGTTTCACCTTGCCCGTGACGGGCACCCGCGGGATCTCGCCCAGGTCGAAGACGGACACCCCCAGATCGAGCACGTGGCCGGTCTGGATCAGCTTGGCGAGATCCGGCTTGTGACGCAGGACGGCAGCGCGCAGGCGCCAGGCGAGATCCGCGCGATCGCCCGTGTAGCCCGGCCGCGCCTCGACCTTGACCGTCAGGCGGTCCTTCATCAGGTCCCGCTCCTTGACCAGCTGAACGTTGGTGGTCAGCTCGCTCAGCTCGGCGACCGCCCGGATCACCTCGTCGTAGGCCACCGTCGCGATCCCGATCCGCAGGTCGTCGTTGCGGCCCAAGAGCTCGAAGCGCGGGAAGGTCCGGCCGCAGGGGCAGGGCCCCGGCACCATCCGGGCCATGTCGCCCACCGCGTAGCGGATGGTCGGCATCAAGAAGCGATCGAGCTCGGTCACGAGCACGAGGCCCTCCTCGCCCTCGCTCACCGGCTGGTAGGTCACGGGGTCGACCACCTCGAAATAGACGTGGTCCGAGTGGACGTGGTGGACGGCCCCCTCTGCGTGGGGGCACTGGAAGCCGATGAGGCCCGTGTCCACCGTCGCGTAGCCGCCGGAGGCGACGACCTTGAGGTTGGGCAGGCGATCGTGAAGCCAGGTGCGCTCCTCGACGTAGAGGTGCTCGCCGCCGTAGAAGATCTTCTCGATCCTGGGCAGGACCTCGTCGGGCAGCTTCTGGACCACCTCGAGCACCCACGAGGGGATGCCCATCAGGGTGTTGATGGCGAAGCGACCCATGTTCTGCGAGACCGTCTCGACCGGCGCGTTGCCCGTGAAGGGGAAGTTGACGCAGTTCATCTCCTCGAGCACCCGGTTGATGAACACGAAGGACGAGTAAAGGCTGCCCGCGACGAAGAGGTTGCCCACCCAGTCGGTGGAGCGCAGGCCGGCGGCCCCGTAGGTGCGCTTGAACAGATCGGTCACGTGCCGGAACTCGTCGTAGCTGAAGGCCGAGAACTTGGGGCTGCCCGTGGTGCCGCCGCTGCGCAGGACGTAGGCACCAGCCAAAGGCGCGGTCAACAGCGCGTCGCTGACCGGCGGCGAGTTCTGGACGAGCAGCTCCTTGGTCAGGACCGGGATGGCCTCCGGGGTCCAGGCCCCGTCGAGATCGATCCCCTTCAGGTGGTCGCGGTAGAAAGGAGAGCTCGCGCGCGAGAGCGCGAGCAGCGCCGCGAGCTTCTTTCGCTGCAGGCCCGAGAGCACCTCCGGGGCGAGGGTCTCGACGCCCTCGAGCGGGATGTCCGCGATCAAACCAGCGCCTCGCCTTCGTCCTGCGGATCGGCGAAGTGCATCTTGACCACCAGGTTGCGGTACTCGGTGTTCTGGAGGTAGACGTCGAGGAACTGGCGATCGCGCGGGGTCATCTGGACGTTCGAGAAGTTGAGGGGCAGGGTCGAGCGCGCGAAGACCAGGTAATCCCGCCGCTCGCCCTCGTGCTCGTCCATGCTGGGGAAGTAGGCGCAGGGCAGGAACTGAGCGGCGAGCGCCGCGCGCTGGATCTCCGGCTCGTAGGCGTCCACCAGGATCTCCAGGTACTCAACGCCCACCTTTCGGGCAGCGTCGAACACGGCACCGAGCGCGATCTTGAGGTCGGCCACGCTCGCTTTGAGGCCGACCATCACCCCGTGGCCGTCCTTGCCCTCGTAGTTGACGTAGGCCCGCACCGCACCGTCCTCGGTCTGCAGGAGGAAGTTGGGGGTGTGGAAGGGGTAGAAGTCGAAGAGCAGCTCGCCTGCCGCCTGGGAAGCCTCGTAAGCCTGCTTGACGGCGTCCCCGCGCACGATCCGCAGGCGCGGCACGTCGCGCTGAGGCATGATCTCCGAGGGCTCCAGGTTGAACGTGTGCCGGATGATCCGGTAGAAGCCCTCGACCTCGGGGATCAGCTTGGGCAGGCGCTTGCGCTTGGCGAAGGCCTGCGGGTGGAAGATGGCGTTGAGGCCGTGGGTCTCGTAATCGGCCAGACGGTGAACGTTGGGGAAGATCCCGAGGCTGACGAAGCCCAGCTTCTTGAGGAGCTTGCTCGGGCCGATGCTCGCGGTGCGGGTGGTGGCGTAGATGACGTCCACCAGGCGATCGCGGTGCATCAGGGCGTTGATGCCGCTCTGGATGGTCACGTACATCAGCTCGTGGCGGCGGAAGTCGGGGTGCACCACGGCCGCGTAGACCTTGCCGTTGCGCTGGCCGGGGTCCACGTCGAAGATGACCGAGCCCACCACCCGGCCCTCGCAGATGTTGATCAGCCAGTAGCAGTTGGGATCCAGCAGGGCGCGATCGCGGTCCTCCTCGCGGTTGACCACGTCGAGGGTGTACGCCCCCTGGTAAACATCGTCGTAGAGCGCGAAGATCGCCTGGCTGTCGTCGGGGGTCGCCCGGCGCATCTCGACTTCGCGGCCGTCCTCTAGGGGAATCATCCGTTCCATGTCACCATTTTACCCAAGGCTGCATGCTTGTACCAGTCACGGCGCTGCAAGTCCCCCATTTTACCCAAGGCTGAATGGTTGTACCAGTCGGCGCGAGGGAGAGTGACATGCGGGGTATAAGTTGTTTGATCGCTCCATGTCCCGTACCCTCATGGGGGACCCGATCGCCTGCTTCAGAAGGACCCCGCATGCACCGTCGCTGGACCCGAGCACTCATCATCGCCGCCGCCGTGGCCCTGCCCGCGTGCGTCTACGTGCCCGCGAGCAGCTACCTTCCGATGGCGGGCACCTCCTGGAACACCGCCCAGGATGCCGAGAACGCGGCGAGCCTCTCGGTAAGCCTCAAGCTCGATGCCATCAAGACCGCCTCCGCGTTCCAGGACGGCACCTACTGGCAGACCAACCAGGTCTCGGTCTCCGTGCTGCGCGATCACATGCTCCTGGACCACAAGGCCTTCGCGATTGGCGCGCTGAGCGCCGACAAGCTCAAGCTCAGCTTCGAGAACCTAAGCGAGGGATCCGTCCAGGTCGTCGTGGAGGTCCACGCTCCCGGCGGTGCCCTGATCGCGGAGGGAAGCGAGGAGATCACCCTTCGCGCCGGCCGCAAGCGCTCGATCACCCTCGCGGTCGTCCCCACCCGGGCTGAGCCCGACGACGACTTCGGGGGCGAGGATCCCCTCGCCCCGCCGCGTCCCTTGGCCCACGCGGACCCCAACGACTTCTTCCTGAGCCAGATGTTCGACGCCCGGTGGAACCCCGGCGCGCCCGCCTGGAGCCAGAACTGCGGCCCTGCGAGCCTCGCGATGGTGCTCAAGGCCTACGACATGATCCCGCCGCTCATCGGCACGCCCGAGGACCCGCAGGAGTTCATCCTCAAGACCCGCCGCGCCATGATGGGCAACGAGGTCGACGCCCTGTCGAGCCTCGAGGACCTGGAGCGCGGCGCGGAGAACCTCGGGTTGAAGCACGAGCGGACCTACGGCCTCGAGAGCGTCCGCACCGCCGTGATGCTCGGAAAGCCCGTCATCGTCGCCGGCAACCCCGTCGCCTACGGCGGCCGGTTCGGCAGCGACCGGTACTCCCCTTTCGACGGGGGCCACTTCGTGCTCGTCACCGGCATGACCGGCTCGCAGGTCTACCTGAACGATCCCCTCTCCCGGCAGGGCAACATCGCCGTCACCGTCGGCGAGTTCCAGCGCTACATGGGCTATCAGGACTGGAACGTGGGAATGACGGCCTACCGCTAACGCCCGACTCGCTCCATCCCCGGCCACCAAGGACAGCGGAATGCCCACCCCCACCTCGTCTCTCGCCAGCTATCTTCCCGCCCTCATCACCGAGCGCTACCTCGCCGACCCGGCCCCCCTCTCCGGACCCAGGCGCGAGCGTCGCGAGGGGGCCGTGCTGTTCGCGGACATCTCGGGCTTCACCGCCCTGACCGAGCGGCTCTCGCTCCAGGGGCCGGCGGGCCTCGAGGAGCTGACCCGGATCCTCAACACCTACTTCGGGCGCTTCATCGATCTGGTCTACGCCCACGGTGGGGATGTCCTGAAGTTCGCGGGCGACGCCCTGCTCGCGATCTGGCCGCTCGATGCCGCAGGCGAGCCCCCCTCGACCCTCGTCCATCGCGCCCTCCAGTGCGGGCTCGACCTTCTGGGGCTGCAAGGAGACGTCCGGCTGCGCAGGGTCGCGCCCCTGACCCTGCGGGTCGCGGTGGGCGCGGGCGAGGTCACCCTCTCGGATCTCGGAGGCGCCTTCGACCGCTATGAGCTGCTGGTCACGGGCTCCGCCGTCGAGGAGATCGGCCGGGTCGCCCCGGACGTCGAGCCCGGCGAGCTGGCCCTGACCCCGAGCGCCTGGGCGCACGCCCAGGCGTGCGAGGGCATGCCCCTGCCTTCCGGCGGCGTCCGGCTGGACGGCTTGCATGCGACCCTCGAGCCGCGGCCGGCGACGCCACCCGCGTCGTCGCCGCAGAGCGAGGCGGCGCTATCGGCCTACGTGCCGGGCGCGGTGAAGGCCCGCCTGGCCGCCGGCCAAGCCCGATGGCTCTCGGAGCAAAGACAGGCGACCATCCTGTTCGTGAAGCTCCCCGGCATGGACCGGGCCCCGCTGGCGCACTCCCAGGCCGTGATGGCGGCCATGCAGGGCGCCCTTTACCGCTTCGAGGGCAGCATCAACAAGCTCAACGTGGATGAGAAGGGGGTCACCCTGCTCGCTGCGCTGGGGCTTCCGCCCCTGGCGCACGGCGACGATGCCGTCCGGGGAATCCGGGCGGCCATGGCCCTGCAGGAGGGCCTCGCCGAGCTGGGAGTCGAGGCCGGGGTCGGGGTGGCGACCGGCCGGGTCTTCTGCGGCGAGCTCGGCAACGACCGCCGGCGCGAGTACACCGTCCTGGGGGACGCGGTAAACCTCGCGGCGCGCCTCATGCAGGCGGTGGGGGTCGGGATCTGGTGCGACGCGGCCACCCAGCAGGCCGCACGATCCCAGCTGCGCTTCGAGGCCATGCCCCCGGTCAAGGTCAAGGGAAAGCAGGATCTCATCTCCGTCTTCAAGCCGCTCGGGGAAGCGGACCTGGCGCAAGCCGAGCCCGCTGGCCGCATGATCGGGCGCGCCGCCGAGCGCGCCCTGCTCACGGCGCGCCTCGACGGCGCGATCGAGGCGAACCGGGGCGCCATCGTGCTGCTCGAGGGCGAGGCTGGAATGGGCAAGTCCCGTCTGGTCGGTGAGTTCGTCAGAGAGGCGCGCTCGCGAAAGGTCCCGGTCCACCTCGGCCGCACCGACGCCATCGAGCGCGGGGTCCCCTACCTGGCCTGGGCGCCAGTCCTCGCCACCCTGCTCTTTCCCGGCCAGGCACCGGCCGACCGCGACGCCCTGCGCGACCTTGTGCTCGCCAGGGCCGAGACGGATCCGGCCTTTTCCCGCCTTGCCCCGCTGGCGGGGGCCGTCCTCCAGCTTGAGCTAGCGGACAACGCGCACACCGCCGCGATGGACGCGAAGGTGCGCGCCGACAACACCCACGCGCTGTTCCTGAACCTGCTCGGCGAAGCCGCGAAGCGCGCGCCGCTGGTCGTGGTCCTCGAGGATGCCCACTGGATGGACTCGGCGTCGTGGGCCCTGACGGCCCTCTGCGCCGAGCGCATCCCTTCGATGATCCTGCTGCTGACCACCCGTCCGCTCGGCATGGCCGCTTGCAGCGAATTCACGCACTTGCAGAAGCGCCCCCACGCGCTGGAGCTCTTGCTGAGCGGCCTCACCTTCGAGGAGACCGCAAGCCTGGTACAGGAAAGGCTCGGCGCGGCGGCGGTGCCCGAGGCAGCCGTTCGCCTGATCCACGAGCGGGCGGAGGGGAACCCCTTCTTCAGCGAGGAGCTGGCCCTGGCCCTCTGCGAGTCGGATCAGCTCGTGGTCGAGGGCGGGGTCTGCCGCCAGTGCTCGAGCCCCGAAGGGGCACACCAGCTCATGCTGCCGGGCACCATCGAGGGAACGATCACCAGCCGCCTCGACCGTCTCACCCCCGAGCAGCAGGCGATGCTCAAGGTGGCGAGCGTGATCGGCCGGTCATTCACCCTGAGCATGATCCATGCGCTCTGCCCCGCGGGGATTTCGCGCGAGAAGGTGGTCGAAGCCCTGGAGCAGATCAGGCTCAGGGGCCTGATCACCCTGGAGACGGCGGATCCCGAACCCGGCTACTATTTCCGCCACGCCATCACCTGCGAGGTCGTCTACCGGCAGATGCTGCTCTCGCAGCGGCAGCCCCTGCACCGGGCCGTCGCCGAGTGGTACGAGGCCGAGGGCAACGCGGCACCCGACGCGCTCCTCGCGCACCACTGGAACCTGGCCGGAAGCCCCGACAAGGCGATCACCTACCTCATGAAGGCCGGTGAAGCGGCCTGTCAGGGCAACGCCAACCAGGAGGCGATCGCGAGCTTCGAGGAGGCCATGCGCCTGCTTCCGCCCGAGCAGACCGATCGCCGGGCCCGCTGCGAAGGCCTGCTGGCGCGCGCATGCCTCGCGCTCGGGCGGTTCGAGGATTGCCAGGCCCACGCGGAGCGCTCCATGCAACTGGCGAACAGGCCCATCCCCGCGACGAGCGCCGGGCTGTGGCTGGGCGCCGCATCGGCGGCCTGGCGCCAGCTCCTCTACCGCGCAGGGATCGCGAAGGCCGACCCGACCCTGAGCTTCGAAGCGAGCCAACGGCTGCGCGACCAGGGCCTCGTAGGCGAGGCCCTGGCGGAGGCCCTCTTCTACGGGAGCGACCCGAAGCGGCAGATCTACGCCACCCTGAGCGCGGTCAACCTGGCGGAGCGAAGCGGATCCGCCTCGTCGCTGGCGCGAGGGTACGCCGGTCTGACCACGGTGGTGGGCTCATTCTCGCTGCACGGCCTCGCCGAGCATTACCTTCGCCTGGCGCAGGACCGGGCCGGGGACAGCGGGGATCCCGCCACCCGTTGCCGGGTGATGGCCCTTGGCGGCCTCTATCTGCGGATGGCAGGGCGGCTCAAAGAGGCGCTCACCTGCTTGCAGGAAGCCGCCCTCCTGAGCGAGGCCCTCGGCGATCGCAGGCAGCAGGGCATGTGCCTCATGGTCATGGCCAACATCCACGGGTCCACGGGCGACTACGAGGAGGCGCTGGCCCTGTACGAGGCCGTGTTCGCGGAGGCGCAGCGCTACGGGGACGTCCAGCAACCGGCCGAGGCCCTGATCGCTCAGGGGATGTGCCTGGCACGCCTCGGTCGCGTCCCTGAGGCGCTCGACTGCCTGCAAGGGGTGCCGCCCTTGCTCGAGAACTGTCAGGATCCGACCCTCTCGATCGACTTCCGGAGCGTGCTGGCCCTTGCGACCCTGCGTGCCGGCCGGAGCGAGGAAGCCCAGGATCTCGCCCTCTCCACGCTGGGGCAAGTCCTCTCTGCCGCGCCGGGCACCTACAACTTCATGCAGACGTATCGCAGCCTGTCCGAGGTGATCCTCGCGCTGGTCGAGGAGTCGTCGGCGCCGCCGGGCGAGCTCGTTCAGGCCGTCCACGACATGGCCCGGCTGCTCCACCCCGTCGCCGCCATGCAGCGGACCAATCGCCCCTTCGCCATGATCCTGATCGGCCGATCGGAGTGGCAAGCAGGGCGCCGCAAGCATGCGCAGAAGCTCTGGCGCCTGGCCCTCAGGCTGGCCACGCGTGCGCAGAACTCCTATGCGATGGGGCTTGCGCACCTGGAGCTGGGGCGGCACCTGCCTTCAGGCAAGCGAGCCCGGGCCAAGCACCTGCGGTGCGCCTGCGATCGCCTGCGCCTCTCCGAGGCCGAGGTGACCTCGCCCGGCCTCGCCCTGACGCCCCCTTCGAAATGACAAGGCGGCCCCTAAAAAGGGACCGCCTTGCCATTTCGAGAACCGCTTAGGCGGCGACCGCCTCCTTGACCTCGCTCGGCTTCACCAGCGACACGGTCATCGCCACCTCGTCGAAGAGTTCTTCGAGACGCTGCATGCCGTCAGCCACCGAGATGCCCTCCATGATCGTCGGCACCTGGAACAGGTCCGCATCCTGGAAGAGGTACTGGGTGAACTCGTACGAGAGGTGCTCGGGCGAGTTGAAGACCCTGAGGAACTCGCCGATCTTGCGGTTGCGCGTCCGGTTGAACGCGGCCTCCGAGACGCCATCGCGCTTGGCCTTGCCGATGCCCGCCTTGAGGCGCTCGATGAGCTGCTCGGGCGCTTCGGTCTCGCCGCCCACGTAGGCGAAGCTGAAGCCCGGCGACGACTCGTAGTCGAAGCTGAAGCTCGGGTCGATGAGCCCCGCGTCGTCCAGCTCCTGGTACAGGTCCGAGCTCTTGCCGAACACCGTGTCCATCAGGATGCGGGTCGTCAGGTCGCGGCGCACCAGCTCGTGGCCCGTCAGCCCGACCTCGCGCTCCTTGAAGCCAAGCATGCACAGGGGCTTGGCGATGGGCATGGAAAGCTCGCTGTAGGGGCTCGCGATCGTGGCGGGCTCTTCGGGGTAGTGGCGCTCGATGACCGCCTGGGCGACGAAGTCCTTGGCGGCCTGGTTGTCACGGATGAGCTGCATGAGGCGCTCGGCGTCGAAGTCTCCGACCACCACCAGCACCATGTTTGTAGGATGATAAAACGTCTTGTAGCACTTCATCAGGCTCTCGACGTCGATCCGGTAGATCGAGTCGATGGTGCCGGCGATGTCGATGCGGGCCGGATGGACGTGGAAGAGGTTCTCCATCAGGGCCCGGTAGGCGCGCCAGTAGGCCTGGTCGTCGTACATCCGGATCTCCTGCTCGATGATCCCCTTCTCCTTGGCGACGTTCTCGTCGTTCAGGTAGGGGCTCTGCACGAAGTCGAGCAGGGTGTTGAGGTTGGCATCGACCTCTGCGGTGGCGGAGAACAGGTAGCTGGTGCGGGTGTGGCTGGTGAAGGCGTTGGCGGCGGCCCCCTGCATGGCGAACTTCATGAAGACGTCGCCGTCGGGCTCCTCGAACAGCTTGTGCTCCAGGAAGTGGGCGATGCCGTCCACCACCTTGATCTCGGGCTGGCCCTCGACGTTGAAGTGGTTGTCGATGGAGCCGTAGCGGGTGGTGAACATGCCGTAGGTCTTGGCGTAGCCGGGCTTGGGCACCAGGTAGACCGTCAGGCCGTTGGGCAGGACCTCGAAGTAGGTCGTCTCCTTGAAGGTGTCGTAGGTGGTCTTAAGCATGGGTGGCCTCCACGGTTTCCTTGTCCCTGAGGAAGTAGACGGTGTCGAGCGAGACCTGACGGGCCATGGCCTGGAGGTCCTCGACCGTGACCTTCTCGACGGCTTCTAGCAGCTCGGCAATCTCGCGCGGCGCGTGCTCGACGCCCTGGACCAGGGCGAAGTGGGCGAGCTGGCCCGGCGAGTCGGCCATCTCGCGGTAGTCGTTGGCGATCATGGCCTTGGTCTGGAGCAGCTCGTCCTCGCCGACGTCGCCGCTGGCGATCGCCGCGAGCTGCTCGTGGATGATGGCGGTGGCCTGCTCGAAGTTCTCGATGTTGATCCCCGCCTGGATCATGAGCAGGCCCTTGTGAGAGTCGAAGCGCGAGAACGCCGAGTAGGCGAGGCTCGCCTTCTCGCGGACGTTGACGAAGAGCTTGGAATGGGCGTAGCCGCCGAGCACCCCGTTGTAGACCGTGAAGCGCGCGTAATCCGGCGAGGAGAAGGTCACCGGCGTGCGGAAGCCCATCACCAGCTGGCCCTGGTTGACGTCGAAGCGATCGACGACCTCGCGCGGGGCCCCTGCGGCGCCCTTCACGACGGTAGGCGGCAGCTCCGAAACCGCGCGGCCGGGGATGGCGAGGGCCGCGCGCAGCATGGCCGTCACCGCGTCGGGGTCCACGTCGCCCACCACGAACACGTCGATGGGGCTGGTGCGCAGCCACTGCCGGTAGTGGGCGTGAAGGCGCGCGGCGTCGATGCCCGCAAGGTCCTCGAGGCGCCCGTACGAGAAGAGTCGGTAGTCCTCGTCGGCGCACATGGCCGCCACGCAGCGGATGGCCGCGTAGCGGCCCTTGTTGTTGAAGAGGCCCTCGATGCGCTTGCGCAGGGCCTCCTTCTCGAGCTCGACGGCCGTCGAGCGGAAGACTCCGCCGTCGAGGGCCGGATCGAGCAGCACCTCGGCGAGGAGCTTGATCCCCTCTTCGAGCAGGGCCGGGGCGTGGCTCAGGAACTTCTCGTTGGGGACCTCGAGCTCGAACTGGGCGACCTGCCGCTCGCCGATCTTGAACATCGTCGCGTCGAGCGAGGCGCCGTACAGGTCGTCGAGACGCTCTTGCAGGCCCTTGACCGTCGGGGTGGAGCGCGTGCCGCGCTCGAGGACCGCGGGAATCAGGGCGTTCAGGGTCACCGTCTCGGGCCGAAGCGGAGAGAGGATGTCGACCACGACGGTGGTCGTCTTGAACTTGGGCGTGGGCAGGACGTGGATGCGAAGGCCGTCGGCCTCGCTGGTTCGAAACTTCATCTCCATCCTTTGCTCCCTTCTTTGAGGCATCCCATGGTAGCAGACCCTCGGGGATCCGAGAAACGCCCGCCAATTGCCTTCAAGATGCGTTACAATTACATGGTCACTCCTTGCACGAGGGAGCACGCACCATGGACGCCAAGATCAGCGATCCCCAGCAAATCATCGCCCTGTTCAACCACAACGTGGGCCTCGAGCACGGGGCGATCTACCAGTACCTCCAGCACGCCTACGCCATCGGCGACGTCGGCGTCGGCGCCGAGATCATCACCATCGCCCGGGCCGAGATGCGCCACATGAAGTACTTCGCGGGGATCATCGCCGAGCTGGGCGGGGTGGTCACGCTCAAGCGCCCCGAGGTCCGGGTGCAGGCCGCCACGATCCGCGAGATCATGGCGCTGGGAGTGGCCGCCGAGGCCGACGCGATCCGGGACTACACCTCGCAGCTCGATCGCATCGACCATTCGGGCGCGCTGCGCGTGCTCGAGCGCGTCATCCTCGACGAGCAGCTTCATGAGGAGCAGTGGGGCACCTTCGACGCCGAGGTCTCGGAGCTCGCACTCCAGGCCAGCTACCCGAGCCCCGGGCCGATCAAGGACCCCACGCTCGTCGCCATCCTGAACGAGGCCTTCGAGGAGGCCTACAACGAGGTGCTCGTCTACCTGCGCCACTTCTTCCAGAGCAGCGACTGGGAGGCCAAGGACTTCCTGTTCGAGAACGGGGTCTGGAAGATGCGGCAGATGGGCCTGATGGCCGACGAGATCCACGAGAACGGCGCCGATCCTGGCTTCCCCTGGCGCCCCGTACCGATCGAGGGCGCCCTCTCCGATCGGATCTCCCAGGCCATCGCGATCGAGCAGGCGAGCGTCAACCGCTACCGGCGGCTCGCGGGCTGTCCCGTGCCGCACGAGGTGCGCAGCCTCCTCCAGAACGCCCTGGGCCAGTCGGTCTTCGCGCAAGGGCAGATGGAGCTGCTCAGGGACCTGAACGCCCAGGAGGCCTTCTCCGAGCCGGGCTACGTCCCGCTCCAGGAGGAAGAGCGGGTGCCCGTGATCCCCGCCCCAAGCCCCAGCTTCACGGTCGGAAGCCTTCTGGAGAAGCCGTCTCCTTGAAGCCGGCGAGGGGAGCGGCCAGCAATCGATCGATTTCGCCGTGAATCGCGCCGATCAGCGCGCGCGTCGCGGCGCACTGATGGCGATCGCGGTGGGTGAGCAGGGCGAAGGTCTCACGGGGCGTGGGATCCACGAGCCGCACGCACGCCATCTTGCTGGTGTCCTGGATGCTCCGCAGGTACATCTTGGGCAGCAGCGTCACCCCAAGCCCCTGCTCGATCGTGGCCTTCAGGCCTTCGAGCGAAGCGACCTCGAGCGATCGCCTGGGCGCGATGCCCATTGAAGCAAATGCCTGGTCGACGATCTTGCGGCAGGTCATGTCCTTCGAGAGGGCCAAGGGAACGTTCGCGAGCTCCGCGAGCGGCAAGCTCTCTCGCCCGGCGAGCGGATGGTCGCGCGGCACCACCAGGACCAGCTCCTCCTCGAAAAGCGGCGTGACGTCGAGGAAGGCCGACTCTTGGGGAGCGTAGGCGAGCCCGATGTGGAAGGTGTTGTCCTGCAAGCCCTGGTAGATGACCTGGGAGGGCGCGCTCTCGATGACCAGGTCGACGTCGGGATAGGCGCGCATGAAGCGCGCGGCCACCGCGGGCATCAGGTAGGCGCTCGGAGAGCTCATGGCGCCCACGACGAGGCGCCCACGCGTCAAGCCGCGGTACTCCAGCATCATGAGCCTGATCTGGTCCACCTCAGCCAGAATGGCCTGCGCACGACGCAACAGATCCTCGCCTGCCGGCGTCAGGTGAACCTGTCGCCCCAGGCGCTGGATCAGCGGCACACCGCACTCCCGCTCGAGCTCCTGGATCTGCTTGCTCAGGTTCGGCTGGGAAACGTTCTCGTACGCCGCCGCGCGGGTGAAGTGCCGCTCGCGGGCCAAGGTCACGAAGTATTCGAGTCGTCGCAGTTCCATCGGCAATCCTTCCCCTCAAGTCATAACCACGAGGAATGATAACAAGAAAAACAATTCATTGGAACTTGGTATCGATCATCCCTAGAGTGAGGAAGTCGTTCCTCTCTTCAAAAGGAAATTGCGATGCCAACAGCGCTCCAGCGTCACCCGTTCCTCACCCTTTCCCTGTTCCTGGTGCCAACCGCTGTCTGGGGGGTGCTCTTCTCGGTGGGCAAGCTGCTTTCCGCCGAGTTGCCGCCCTTCACGGCCACCCTGGCGCGATACGGCGTCGCGGCCCTCGTGCTCGTGCCGCTCGCCTGGCGAGATCTGCGCGCGCTCAAGCTCCGCGAAGTGCCCTTCCTGATCCTGCTCGGCGGCCTTGGCGGCATCCTTTTCAACGGGTTCGTCTTCGTTGGGCTTCGGATGGCTCCGGCGGGCGACGCGGTTCTCGCACCGGCGACCGTCCCGCTGATCACCACCCTCATGAGCTCCCTCTGGCTCGGCCTTCGCCCCGGCCGCGAAAGGATCGCGTCGCTCGGCGTTTCGGTGCTCGGGCTGGGGGTGGTCTTGTCCTCGGCGCTGAATGCCCAGGCCGGGATCGCCCGCGGGGTCGGCGACCTGATGCACCTTGGCGCCGCGGTCGCCTGGAGCGCCTACCTCTTGCTCAATGCGCGCGTCGCCTCGCGCTACGCTCCGCGGCTGCTCGCAGCCATGACTGCGCTCGTCGGCGGGCTCGGCGCTCTACCCATCGCCTGGCTAGAAGGCGGGCTGCCCCGCTTCGCGAGCCTTTCCCTCGCAGGCTGGCTCGAGGTCGGCTACCTCTCGCTGATTGGCAGCGTGGTGGCGTTCATGCTCTGGGGCGCGGGCATCCGCCAGATGGGAGCGGCCAAGGCGGCGACCTTCATGAACCTGGTCCCCCTCTGGGGCCTCGCGGGCTCGATCGCCATCCTCCACGAATCCCTCGGGTGGATGCAGCTGGCCGGCATCATCCTGGTCCTGCTGGGGGTCTTCGGTGGCAGCCTCCCCACGCGCGTGCGACCGGTCCCGATGAACAAGCGGGCCACCGCCGCCTGAGGTTATTCCTGACGATCAGGCGACCCCAGGTGCCTCGTGACACCGGCAAGGCGATGGGCGAGGCCTCTAAAGACCGAGGCCTCGTCCTCGGCGAGGATTGCGCGCGACAGGACGCGACGCAGCATCGCCTCCTTCTTGGAGCGGTTGTGGTCCTTGAAGAAGCCGCCCTCCCGAAGGAGCTCGGCCAGGTCCGTGGCGACGCGCGCGACCTCGGCCTCGAGGGCGATCGCCGTCAGCGGCTCTCCTGCCGTCTGCACCGCCTCCTCCGAGGCCTGGAACCACTCGTAGGCGATCACCATCAGGGCCTGGGCGAGGTTCAAGGAGGTGTCGGGCCGGGCCGCCGGGATGCGCACGATCTGGTGGCACCGGCGCAGCTCCTCTTTCGAGAGGCCGTTCTTCTCGTTGCCGAAGACCAGGGCCACCTGGCCGCCGCCCGCCGCGTGGACCGCGGCCAGGCGCGCGGCCTCGCGCGGGGTGAGCGAGGTCATGCCGTCGTAGAGCGCGCGGGTGGTCCCGATGACGAGGCTCGTCCCCGCGATGGCCTCGTCCAGGGTCGGGACGACCTCGGCCGCCTCCAGGATCTCCTGGGACATGATCGCGAGCTTTCGGGCGTTGTCGTGGGTGGGCAGGACCGGCCCCGGATCCGCAACGACGAGGCGCGAGAGGCCGCAGTTCTTCATGGCGCGCGCCGCCGCCCCGAGGTTCTCGGGGAAGAAAGGGTGCATCATGACCACGCGGGTCGAGAGGAGCAGAGAGGGCGACGGCTGCATGGCGGTCGCCCTCATCGACGTCGGTTCATCAAGAGGTCTCCTGGGCCTCGTCGAGGCCTGATCAGGTACGCAGACGGAACGTGATCCGGCCCCGGCTGAGATCGTAGGGACTCAGCTCGACCTTGACCTTGTCGCCGGGAAGCACCTTGATGAAGTGCTTGCGCATCTTGCCCGCCAGGTGGGCGAGCACCGTGTGACCGTTCGGAAGGTTGACCCGGAACATGGCGTTGGGCAGTGCCTCCAGCACGGTCCCCTCCAGCTCGATCATGTCTTCCTTGAGCATCCTTATTCCCCCCTTCGTCCCGCCTCGGCGGTTGATGCTCCTCGATTATAGCGCGTCCGGCGCCACCAAGCAGCGCCGGACGCGGGGCGGGGGGTTACAGGTTGCCGCGCAGGGCCTGCTCGCGCTCGATCGACTCGAAGAGGGCCTTGAAGTTGCCCTTGCCGAAGCTCTCGGAGCCCATGCGCTGGATGATCTCGAAGAAGACGGTGGGGCGATCCTCGAGGGGCTTGGTGAAGAGCTGGAGCATGTATCCCTTGTCGTCCTTGTCCACCAGGATGTCGAGGGCCTGGAGGGCGGCGAGGTCCTCGTTGATGGGGCCCGTGCGATCGAGGAGGCCCTCGTAGTAGCTCGCGGGGGTGCCGAGGAACTCGACGCCGTTGGCCTTGAGGGCGGCGACAGTGGTGAGGATGTCCTTGGTGATCAGGGCCAGGTGCTGGACGCCGGGCGCGCCGTAGGAGTCGATGTACTCCTCGATCTGGGACTTCTTCTTGCCCTCGGCGGGCTCGTTGAGGGGGAACTTGACCCGCTCGTTGTCGTTGGCGACGACCACCGAGCGCAGCGCCGAGTACTCGGTGCTGATGTCCTTGTCGTCGAAGTTGGCGAAGTGGTGGAAGCCGAACACCCGCTGGTAGAACGCGACCCAGGTGTTCATCTCGTTCCAGCCCACGTTACCCACCACGTGGTCGATGTAAGAGAGCCCGACCGGAGCGCAGCCCAGGCCCTTGCGCGGCGCGAAGCCGGGCAGGAAGCCCCCCGCGTAGTCGGCGCGCTCGACGAAGGTGTGGATCGTCTCGCCGTAGGTCGCGACGCTCGCGAGCACGACGCGACCGCTCGCGTCCGAGCGCTCGGCGGGCTCCATCACGCTCCTGGCGCCGCGGGCGATCGCCTGGTTGTAGGCGAGGCAGGCGTTGTTGACGCCGATGGCGACGTCCTTGACGCCGTCCCCGTGGGCCTTGACGTGCTCGGAGACCGGGTGATCGGGGGTGAGCGCCGTGGTCAGGACGAAGCGGATCTTGTCCTGCTGGAGCACGTAGCTCGCGCGATCGCGCTGGCCGGTCTCGGGGCCGGCGTAGGCGACCAGGTCGAAGCCGAAGGCCTTCTGGTAGTAATAGGCGGCTTGCTTGGCGTTGCCGACGTAGAATTCGACGTGGTCGATGCCGGTCATGACGACGGTGTCGGTGCCGGACGGGGTGAGCGAGCTGGCCATTCGGAAAACATCCTCCTTCACGAACAGGGCATCGAAGTCACTATTGGTAAGCTGCTTTCGATCGTGCCCTCATTATAGCCACCCCGTCCGCAACCGTCACGGATCAAGCCCGGCGAGCCAGCGTTGACCGCGCCCCCGGGGGGCCGTAGGGTGTCGGGTGCGACCAGGACGCATGGTCGGCACCAGAAGGGAGCAAGGCGATGGGCGATGCGCGCGACGCGTCCGGCCTGCCGGACATCCTCAAGCCCGAGAACCTGCCGCCGGAGTTCGCGACCCTCAACGCCGAGGCGCGCGAGGAGATCGCGCTGGGAGAGGTGAGCGACCTCGGCAACGCTCCCTGCGAGGTCGGTGTCGTCCAGGCCCCGCGCCCCCTGCAGGCCCAGACCACGGCCCCGGTCGTCAACGCGCTCGCCTGGATGCGGGACATCACGCCTTTGGCCGGCGAAGACGGCTTGCCTGCCGAGCTGCGTGACACCTCGCCCTCGGGCCAGGTGAGCCAGGTTCCCATCGAAGAGGGCGAGGCGCTCCTCCGTCACCGCCAGTCCGGCGTCTCGCCCGGCAACGCCGAGGCCGAGGACCCGGACTGGGACCACCTCGGAGGATGAGGCCATGGTGGCAAGTGTAGGCGGTCACAGCCTCAGAGAAGCGGCGTGGTATCATCGGTTCATGATCAGTAGCTCTGACGTGCAGGGCCAGGTTCGCTTCCGCTTCGGCCGGCGCGATCAGCTGGTGCTCTACAGGAAAAAGGACGAATCCCTCAGGCACCTGCTGCTCAAGGCGGCTGCCTACGCTTTGTTCTACCGCGAGCACGAGCTCCAGGCCGACGCCAAGCTCCGCTTCAAGCACCCCGCGGACCTCGCGAGCGTGGATCTGACCGGCGAACCCACCTTCTGGGTGGTGGTGGACGACCTCAACCTCGCGCGGCTCGAGTACACCTGCCGTCACGTCCACGCGCCCGTGATCCTGGTCCTCCAGGAGCCCGACCTGGACGCCGCCGTCGCCCTGATCCGCAAGAACATCCACTACAAGCTGACCCACGCTCACCTGACGGTGTACAACTTCGTGCGGCCCGTCGAGGAGTGGCTCGACCCCGAGGGGGTGGTGATCCCCCCGGCGAGCTTCGACATCTTCCACTTCTAAGGCTAGCGACGATCCTGGGCGAGGGTGAAGTGCCCGTACTGGCGCGCTAGCGGCGATCCTGGGCGAGCGTGAAATGCCACAAGATATTGAGCTCGGCATCGAGCTCGACGACGTGGTTCTTGCCCGCGTGGACCACCAGGGTGGTGCCCTCGCTCAGGCGCCAGGCGATGATCGGGGTGTTCAGCTGGATGCCGAAGCGGCCCTTGCGACCGAGGAAGGCGGCATCGCCCCCGTATTGCCAGACGATCTCGTGCGCGGGGCTCACCTCGACCACCCGGTGGTTCTGGGTGTCGGCGATCAAGGTGTTGCCGTTCTCGAGCCGCACCGCATGCTCCGGGTGATAGAGCTGGTTGCTGCCGGGGCCGCCGAACCCGCTCTGGCCAAATGACCAGACGACCGTCCCCCTGGGGTCGATCTCGAGCACCTGGTGATCGGCCCAGTCGCATACCAGGGTGTTGCCCGACGGCAGCCGGCTCGCGTACGAGGGGCCCTTGAAGCCCTCGCGCCCCCAGCGGACGTCGCCGGCGACCGTCACCTCGACCACCCGGCGGTTGCCGAAGTCGGCGATCAGCATGGTGCCCTGGAGGGTGCGCTCGACGCTGCGCGGCTGCGACAGGTGCCTGGGGCCCGAGCCCGCCTCGCCCGGCTTGCCGAACTGCCAGACGATGCTCTGGTCCCGCACCTCCACGACCCGGTGATTGCCGGTGTCGGCCACGAGGGTGCCGCCGTTGGGCAGGCGCGTCACGTAGTTGGGTGCGAGCAGGCGATTTCCGCCCCCGCCGACGATGCCGCTGAACTGCCAGAAGATCTGCATCTTGCGATCGATCTCGAGCACCCGCCCCCCGGTCCGATCCGCGAGCAGGACCGAGTCGGGCAGGTTCGCGGGCAGCTCGCTGCCGCGGTGCGCGGCAACGACGGGCGCCGGCTCGGGCATCCTGGCCGGCTCGGAGAGGGGCACCAGGGCCTCGGGGCTTATGATCGGCTGGTACGCGGGGTGGGCGGCCGGCACCAGCGCGCTCAAGGGAGCCGTCCCCTCGCGCGGGGCCGGGTGGTGCTCCCAGACGATGGTGAGCTCGGGGTCCACCTCGACGGCCCCCTGTCGACCGAGCACGAGGGTGTTGCCGTTGGCGAGGCGCGCGGCGCCGCACGGGTCCTTGACCGGCGTGCCGCCGCGCGCGGCCCCCGCCCGGTACTGCCAGACGAGAGCCTTCTCGGCGTCGAGCTCGATCACCCGGCCGTTGCCCGTGTCGGCGATGAGGGTGTGGCCGTTGGGAAGCCGCGCCGCCCATGCGGGCTCCGAGAGCTGGTTGGGGCCCGATCCCTGGTTGCCGCCCAGGCGGTTGGCCCCGTTGCCGTACTGCCAGACGACCGCCCCCGCCTCGTCGACCTCGATGACCCGGTGGTTGCCCGTGTCGGCGATGAGGGTCCCCCCCTCGGGGGTTCTCACGGCGCTGTGGGGCTTGAAGAGGGCCTGACCCGCGCAGCCCGCGCGCCCCGTCTCGCCGTGAGACCAGGCGATCTCGCCCTCGGGCGAGACCTCGACGACCCGGTGGTTGCCCGTGTCGGCGACGAGGGTGTGGCCGCCGGCGAGGCGCCCCGCCCAGCGCGGAGCGCGCAGGGTCCTGGTGCGATCGCTCGACTCGCCGAAGGCCCAGACCACCTTGGAGCTGAGCGGATCGACCTCGATGACACGATGCTGGCCGAGGTCGGCGAAAAGCAAGCGGCCGCTCGGCAGGTAACAGGCCGAGCCCGCGACCACGTCCTTGAAGGTCCAGGTCTCGGGGCGATCGCGGTCAATCTGGGTGACCTGGCGTTTCAGGTTCTCGATCACCAGGAGACGACGGCCGTTACCCGCGACCAGGGCCTCGATCGAGCCAAGGGCAGGCGGTTGCGGGACGATCGCCGTGGTCATCGAGGGCATGGGCGCAGCTTCGCCCTGAGCGGGAGCGGCCGCGCGCGCAGCCGGACTCGGACCAGGCGGGGCGACCGGAGGCGGCGCGGGCGACGGTGCCGGCGCGGGCCCCCGGGCCGCGCCGGCGCCACCGGGCAGCGGACCAGCAGGTACGGGCCCGCCCGGACGAGATCCTGCCGGCTCGGCGCCGCCGGGGGTGCTCCCGACCGAGCTCGAAGCGCCTGGGCGAGGGCCACCGGGCGAAGGACCGCCAGGGGAAGGGCCACCAGGACGGGGCCCGCCGGGGGAGGGCCCAGCCGGGCTCGGACCGCCCGGGCGAGGCCCGCTGGGGGCCGCTCCGGGTTCGGGAGCGGTCCCGCCTGGCGGGCGGACCACGGGTGCCGCGTTCCTCATGGCCAGGAAGCTCTCCATGAGCGCGGGGTAGCGCTCGGCCATGAACCGGTCGAGCTCCTCCTGCTCGATGGGGATGATCCTGAGATTCAGGCCGCCTGCGAGCTGGATGGCGAGCTGCTGGCACGCCGCGTCGCGCGGGTTGAGCATGGCGACCGACAGGTGGGTCGCGTCGCGCATCAGGGGGACCATGCCCATGGTCCTGATCAGGCGCTCGGGAAGCTGCGAGAGGATCAAGGGGTCCAGCCCCGGGTCCATCAGGGGGCTCACCTCGTCCTCGGGCAGCTGGAGAGCGCGCAGCTCCTCGCGCGAGGCGAAGCCCATCTGCACGATCACGTCCTCGAGGGTGGGGCGAGGCGGCAGCCAGTCGGCAGGCGGCGCGAAGGCCAGGCCAAGCGGGGGCTTGATCAGGGGGATCTCGGCGACGAGCTTGCGCTTGAGCGGGTCGAAGGCCAGGATCTTGGGGGCCCCGCTCTCGCCGGCCGCGAGGATGTAGGCGAGCGCGCCGTCCGGCGTGACCACGATGGCCTCGCCCGGCCCCTCGGTGAGCTTGTGGGCGGGCAGGTTCATCAGGTGGCGCACCCGCAGGTCCGCGGTCGAGACCATCAGGAGCCCCAGCTCGTCGCCGGCCTTGTAGAAGACCACCAGAAGGTGGCTGCCGTCCGGGGTGAGGGCCACCGGGCCCAGGGGGCCGGTCGGGAAGGGCTGGTGCCTGACCTTGAGGGTCAAGAGGTCCAGCACCGTCAGGCGCGGGGTCATCCCGTCGGTCAGGTAGGCGACCTTGCGATCGAGGGCCATCCCCATGGCCCGGCGCGAGCCCGCGGCGCGCAGCATGATGGCGCCCGCCTGCTGACAGGTGTTGGCGACCACGACGTGGACGGTCCCCGCGCCGCGGTTGGCCGCGAGCACGAACTCGCCCCCCGTGGAGACGGCGAAGTCGATGGGATGGGTCTTGCTCGCCGAGGGGGAGACGACCGGCGCGAGCAGGGTGGCCATGCGCGGGCTCTGGGCCTGGGTCGGCGGCGCCCCCGGGTACAGGAAGGCGCCGCGCGCGGTCGGGATCAGGCCCAGGGTCGCGCGGTGGCCCACCTGGATCGCCCCCGCGATGCCGGGCTCGCGCGTGGAGAGCACGAGGACGTCCCCAGTCGAGTAGGGGGGCCAGTCGGCGAGATCCGGCGGGGGGGCATCCTCGCCCAGGGCGATGCGCGCGCCGACCTCCTGGGTCGAGGGCACGAGGGCCACCAGGCCGTTGGCGGTGGGATCGGCGACGAAGGCGTGAGCGTAGGGGATGGCCTCCCCGGCTTCCCCCGAGGCCAGGCGCGCGCGCGCCTGGTTCAGCTCGCGCTCGCTCATCAGGCGCGCGCCCACCACCAGCTCGGCTAAGAGCTCGTCTGAGAAGGGATCGGTTGGGGCGTGCGGCGTCGGCTCAGGCATCGAAGCGAGGGGGTTCCAATCCGGTCTAGCCAGGGGATGGCGGACCACGGGGCCCGGGTTGACCCCGGAGCGATCGTTGGTCTATCCTGGGGCAGATTTCCAGCGGGCGAGCCCCCTGGAGACTGATGAGGCGCTGATTCTCACGTGTCAGGCGAGCTAATCGCATCATAACAAAAGGAAGGGGCGACTGGAAATGGCTGTATGCCCGTTGATGAGCTACGCGACCCAGAAGGCCGAATGCGACCCCAACTGTGCCCTGTGGCGAGCGCTCGACGGCAAGAGCGGCCAGTGCGGCCTCCTCTCGGTCAACGACCGCATCGCCGAGGGCTTCGAGGTCCTCGCCGACTCCCTGCGCGAGATCAAGGGCCGCCTCTAAGGAGGCGATCCGCCAGGAAGTGGAACGCCTGGACCATGCCGACCGCGATGCCGACCGCGATGACGAACGGATGCAACTGGTGGCTCAGGAGGCGTGCCTCCTGAGCCACCAGTTGCATCCGTTTCATGAGGTTGGCGAGCGTTCGGCAAGCGTGTCCGAGGCGTGACGTTCCAGGTGCTTGCCGTACCACTCGCGATGACCATAAGCGCAGCATCGTATCAAACGTTAACATGCCAGTCATGTATCCCGCAAACCGTCTGCTTGCGGGCGATGAGGGGGGCAGGGGCTGCCCCCGGATCAGAATCAAGGCTCCACAGCCATTGTAAGCAAGAAACCAATCGTTTAATATCCATCCCGGGTATCTAATAAGATTAGGCCGCTCGTTGATGTCTTGGCGCCATCCGCGTCAATAGACGCACCGCGCCCTTCGCACGGCGGGATGAAAACCGACCTTCGGGCGCGTTTTTTTCCTCGTGTTTCATCGCAGTCCCCAACATCTTCATCTTTCGCATTCGGGAGAATAACGTGCAGCACGGTCATCACGCTTTTTGGACAGTCCCCCTCGTGGTCCTCGGCCTCGCCGGTTGCGCCACGCTCGAGACGCGGCCTTTCGCGCAGTTTTACACGAGCGGCCAGCCTTCGATCGCAGGCGTCGCTCCCTACCAGTCGCGCCTCATGTTCTCGGTGATCCGCGAGGGCGAGCCGGAGCGCTCTGCCCAGGCGATCACGGGGCTCACCTACAGTACGGTCGGCGTGACGCTCACGAACACCGACACGTCGCTGCTTCCGAGCGCGCTGACCAAGAACGTGACCCTCGACGGCGGCAACCAGGCCGCCTCGGTCTTCTCGGCGCTGCGTCCGGGCGGCGGCTACTCGGTCTCGGTTTCCTTGAAGGACGCAGGAAGCACCCAGGTCGGCTCGGGCGTCGCCGAGAACGTCAGCCTGCCCGCCGGCATGACCACCCCTGTCACGATCGTCATCGGCCGCGACGGCAACGTGAAGGTCGCCAGTTCCACGACGGGGAACGGCTTCGGTACCTCGAGCGCCTACGTCGTCGCCAAGGGGGATTCGGTCGTGCTCAACACGGGCTTCTCGGGCACCGAGACCGCCGTGGCGAGCTGGTCCGTCTCGCTCAGCTCCTCGCTCTACGGGACGAACGCCAAGATCGCAGCCTACCCCGCCAGCACCAACTTCAGCACCTTCACATGGAGCACCGCGGCGGCGGCCAGCAACGGAGGCTTCTCCTACGCTCCCGCCAACCTCACGACGATGGGGACGCAGGACGGGGACATCACCTTCGAGCTTTACGACAGCGCGAACAAGGTCATCGGGCGTAGCGTCCTCAGCCACGTCTCGGTGGTGAACGGCGCCGCCATGTCGATCACGCTCCAGTAAAGAAGGGCTCCTGTGCGCCGCTCGCTCGTCGTTACGCTGCTCGCCCTCCTCTGCGGCTGCCAGCCGGCCAACATGACCGCCACGAACAAGGCCTCCCAGCCGGGCCTTGCGATCGAGCGTATCGCTCAGGTGGTGGTCTCGGACGGCACCTCTCGGGTCATGGGGACGGTCCGCTTGCCTGAGAGCCTGCTCGGCCAGGGAGGCGATCGGCTGGATTCCCCACGGGGGATCGCAGGAGCGGAGCTGACCCTGCTGGATGCCTCGGGTCAGCCCATCCCCAACACGGCCACCGTGCGCTCGGATGCCGAAGGACTCTTCAGCATTCCGAGCGCTCCGCTGGGCGTGTCCATGGTGCTGCGTGCCCAGGCGGTGGTGGGATCCCGGACCTTGACGCTCAAGAAGCTGCTGCGCCCAAGCCAGGCCTTGACTTGCGCGCACCTCGATCTAGCCTCGACCGTGATCGCGGACAAGCTGCTGAGCGCCCAGCCGTTGCTCGTGCTCGACCCCGGCCTCGTGGGGGCGGATTTGTTCGAGCTCTTCAACCCGGTGCGCCTCCAGGAGGTTGAGAAGCTCCTGCGCAGGCGCATCGACCAGTCCCCCCCGCCGGGGGTCGCCGAGGTGGGGGACGCGCTGGCCGCGGGGGATACCTCCCAGGTCTTCGACCTGTTCGCGGCCGGATCGCTTGACATCACCAATGGTTATCAAGACGTTTTCGAGCGTCCCGACAGCTCCCTGGTCCTTCGCATTTCGGCGGTCGGGACCAACTCGGTGGGCATCAAGGAACGCCCCGTCGCCTTCGGGGTGCTGCGCCTGAAGGTGTTCAACGCCCCGGAGGGCACGACTCGCGTCGAGTTCTGGGCGAAGTCCGATCGCCAGATCAAGATTGGCGAGAGCGCCATCGGCCCCGAGTTCGAGAGCACGTTCGACACCTGGAGCGTGCCGGACGGGGACTACACGTTCGACACCATCGTCGTGACGACCTCGAACCGCCGAAAGCTGCTCGGCCAGACCTTCGTCACCATCCAGAACACCCTCGAGAACTTCTGTCCACTACCCTAAAAGGCGGCATGTCTTGTTTCGAGCCAACCTCGCGCTGATAACCTTTCTCGGGCCGCTGCTGCTTCCCGTTGCTTCGCCGGCCGCCCCTCGCGCCGAGCACCCGGCCTCTGCGAAACTGAAGGTCGGCGCCTTCGGCTACGACGAAGCGACAGCGGTGATCACCCTGCCCGTCGAGGGAGCGATCGCACGAGGCCCCATGTACCTGGAGCCCCGCAGCCGGGTCGCCTTCATGGAGCTTCCCGCTGGCCGGGGCGTCGCCGAATTCCTCCGCCGCACCCAGTCGCTGAACCCCTCGAAGGGCATCGCCGAACGCATCCTCGTCGCCAACAATCGGCCGGGGGTCGTGCGCATCGCCGTTCGTGGACGCGTTCCGATTCGCTTTTATCCCGAACTGGTCCGTCAGGACGATCACCACTGGCTCTTGAGGCTGCATCTCCTGCCGTTCGAGGAGAAGGCGCCTGCGCGCAAGGTACCGGTCGCGCCCGCTCCGGCGGCGCCGCCTGTCAGTACGCCCCGTCCCTTGCCCTCACCCGCGCCGAGTGCCGCGCCCGCCAGTCCTCCGCCGGAGCCGGAACCCCCGCTTGCTCCCGGCCCCCCTTCGTCGCCCGAAGCCTCTCCCCCGCCCGCCGCCATGGCTCCCGTACCGCTCGCGACGCCCACCCCGGCGCCTCGGGTGCCCGAAGGCCCCGAGCCGCAGTCGCGCCTGGAAGTCGCGCGACGCTGGAGCACCCTGTCCGAAGACTACGCGGCAGGCAGCTCCAACAACGTCCGGGTCGAGGGGGCATCGGCCTGGGAAGCCGGCTGGACCCATCGCTGGACCGACGCTTGGAGCACCCGTGCGGCCCTTTCGGCGTGGGAGCCTTACACCATCGTGGATCTGGACCTCAAGGGCTCGACGCATACGCGCAGCACCGTGGGCCTCGACCTCGAGGCCGCGTGGCACACCGACGTCCTGGGGGCCCCCGTCGCGCTGGGAGCCGGATGGTGGCTGAGCCACGAGAGCGTGACGCACACCGTGCAGCCCCTGGCTCCCTTGTTCCTCTTCTCGAGCCGACAGCTCTATACCGGTCCGTCGCTTTCAGCAACCACGGCGCTCAAGGTCTTCGGGCCCTTGCGCGTATATGTGGCCGCCCAGGCGCGTCCGATCGTCTTTTCGGCGCTCGACGCGGACGTGGATCCCATCGGCCCGCTCTTGGGGGCCCGGGGCGAGGCGGGAGTCGACCTCGCCTGGGGGATGGCCGCCCTGCGCGTCGGTTACCGGGCCGAGACGTTGCGCTCGCCGGATATGTCCTCGTTCGGGCAGGATGTGAGCGGTCCCCTGGTTGCCCTCGGCTGGCGCTACTAGTGCCGGCAAGGGGGCTGAGCGTCGACGCGAAGCATGGTCCGGACGTCGTTGGTAGGTTGGGTTTTCATGATGAGGCGAGATTGATGCTGGCAGGTTTCACTCGGTGGGTCCGGTTCGTGTTGGTGGCGCTGATGGCCGCCTTGCTTGCCATCGGCTGTGCCGTCCATCCGCCCGCCACTCCCTTCGTCGGCACGAGTGCAGTGACGGTCAGCCAGGCCCGGCTGGACCAGCCGGGCGCCGAGACGAGCCTGCGCGTCGTCATCGACGGGGGCCGCGGCCCCCAGGCGGTCCCCGCGACCTGGACCAAGGCGGACCTCACGCTCGCAAACACCAGCTCGTCCATCTTGCCGAGCGCGTTGACCAAGAGCGTCAACCAGGCTGGGGGCAGCACGCTCTCGGCGGTCTTCACGGGCTTGCGCCCGGCCGCCGGCTACAGCCTCACGGTCAAGCTCTACAACGGTGCGACCCTCGCGGCGCAGGGCACCAATGCCTCCTTTTCCCTGAGCGGCGGAGCCAACTCCGTTTCCGTCACGCTCTCGCTTTCGGGCGGCGGCGGGACGCCCGGCACCATCGTGACGATCGCGGGCCTTCTCACCCCCCCGAGCGGCCGCAGTGCCACCAACTGGGGCATAAGCCCGCGTTCGATGGTCTTCGATGCCTCGGGCAACCTCTACATCGCCGATGCCACGAGCCACGTGGTGCTCAAGCGCGATGCCTCGGGGACCCTCACCCTGATCGCCGGGACGGGAATGTCGGGATTTTCGGGCGACGGCGCGGCTGCGACCTCGGCCATGCTCAACCAGCCATCAGGGGTCGCGGTGGACGGCGCGGGCAACGTCTACATCAGCGACACCGGCAACAACCGCATCCGCAGGGTGAACACCAGCGGCACCATCAGCACGGTCGCAGGCACCGGGACCGGCAGCTATTCGGGGGACGGCGGGGCCGCCACCAGCGCCACCCTCAAAGGCCCGAGTGGCATCGCCGTCGATGCGTCGGGCAACCTGCTCATCGCGGATATGGGCAACTGCCGGGTTCGCTTCGTCCCGAAAGTCGCCGGCAGCTACTTCGGAAAGACCAGCCTGGTGGTGGGCAACATCTACTTGGTGGCCGGGGACGGCACCTCCGACTCGCAGATGGGCGGGCTCGACACGGGCCTGAACGGCCAGGCAACCAGCTTCATGCTCGGTTCGCCCGCGGCGGTCGCCTTCGGGGCGTCGAGCAACTTCTACGTCCTGAGCAATTTCAACAGCATGCTGTACCAGGTCAGCTCCACGGGCGTCATCTCGAAGGTGGCGGGCGCCTATCCCTACGGCTACACGGGTGACGGCGGCGTCGCGACCAACGCGCGCATGCGCTCACCCTACGGCTTCTGCGTCTCGGGGAGCGACATCTACATCGCGGACAGCAGCAACAACTGCATCCGCAAGGTCAGTGGCGGTACCATCACCCGTGTCGCCGGCACGGCTCCGGGCACCATGAACGGCGGCGGCAACGAGGGGTACTCGGGGGAGGGTGGCGCGCCGCTCTCGGCTCAGCTCAGAACCCCCCTGGCCGTCGCCGTCGATCCCAGCGGTAAGCTTTACATCGCGGACACCGGCAACAACCGCGTGCGACTGATTGACGGCGGTGTCATCACGACCATTGCCGGCACTGGCGGCACGCGCTACTCCGGCGACGGCGTGGCCGCGACCACGGCCCAGCTGGGCGATCCCAGGGGGATGGTGCTCGATGCCCAGGGGCGCTTGATCTTCGCCGACTCGGCCAACAGCGTGGTGCGTTGCATCGACACCGACGGCACCGTCACCACCATAGCGGGAAGCGGCACCTACGGGGACTCGGGCGATGGCGGGGCCGCGACCGCGGCGCGTCTCAAGACGCCGACGGCCGTTGCGGTCGACTCCGCCGGGGCCGTCTATGTCGTCGATCAGAGCGCCAACCGGATTCGCAAGTTCACGCCGGGGGGGACCATCGCGACCTTCGCGGGCACGGGGGTCTCCGGCACGGCGACCGACGGGACCGTCGCCACCTCGATGAAGCTCTCCAGCCCCGCCGGGGTGGCCGTGGACAGTTCGGACAACGTGTTCTTCTCCGAGTACGACACCGGTTACGTCTGGATGGTGCCCAAGACCACCGGCAACTACTTCGGCAGGAGCAACCTGACAGCGGGCAAGGCTTATATCCTGGCCGACGGCTCGACGGTGTGGCCGGATGCCTTGGTGACCGACAGCGCGGGGAACCTGTACATGGCCAACTGGGACAGCGTGTGGGTCCTGCCTCGCGTCAGCGGCTCGCTGTTCGGGGCGTCTCGGACCGCGGGGACCTTGTCCTCGGTCCGCACGGGTTTCGGTGGTCTGGGAAGCCTCGCGCTGGACGCCTCGGGCAACCTCTATCTGGCGGATGCGGGTGCCCACAAGGTCCAGAAGCTCGCCGGCACGACGTTGACCTTGCTCGCCGGCACGGGGACCGCCGGCTTCTCGGGCGACGAGGGTCCGGCCACCAGCGCGAAGCTCAATGCCCCGACGGGCATCGCGGTGGACGGCTCGGGCAACGTGTACGTGGCGGATACCACCAACCAGAGGATCCGCAAGATCATCCCCTAACCCTGTCGCTCGGAGCGTCAAGCGTCGTCGTGGAGGATGCGATACTTCTCGCCCTCCACGTCGTCGTGGCGCCGGAGATGCGTGAGCAGGGGGACGCACGTGACGGCCACCCAAGCGTTCCAGTTCGCCGTGAAGCAGACGAGTCATCCAGATGGCACCTCGCACCGCCTTCGTAACGAATGGGTTGACTTTGCGCAAAGATTTGTTTAAGATTCGGTTAATATAAAGCAAGAACCTTTGGCGTCTCCCCGATGGAGGATCCATGCTGAAACAGAAGAAGCTCGCGACCATCCTCGCCGCCTCCATGCTCCTCGCCGGTTGCGGCCTGGCCGCCCCCTCGGCCCTGAAGGGCTCGATCGACCAGGGCGTCGAGGGCCTGACGCTCGGTCTCAACGACGAGCCGACCGAGGAGATTCACGTGCCGCGCCGGGCCCTCATCGGGCCCAACCCGTGGCAGGAGAACAGCTCGGCCGACCTGACGGTGGGGCCGCAGGAGAACGTCGCGGCCATCAAGGACCTCATCGACAACGCCAGGAAGACCCTCTTCATCGAGGTCTTCAACTTCGGCAACGACTCCATGGGCCAGCAGATCGTGCCCCACGTGATCGACGCGGCCAAGCGCGGGGTCAAGGTCTACTTCCTCTGCGACTACGTGGGCAGCAAGTTCGCCGGCGGCGGCAAGCTCGGCACCCAGATGGCCAAGGCGGGCGTCGAGTTCCGCATGTGGGCCCCGCGCTTCATCCGGCAGGACGACGAGCGCCGCGGGATCAACATCACCCACCGCAAGCTGTACCTGGCCGACGGTGATCGCGGCCTGACGGGCGGCGTCAACCTGATGGCCCCCTTCGACACCACCACCCAGGACGTCCTGGTGGACTTCCGCGGTCACCAGGCCGGCCAGCTCCACGCGGAGTTCGTCCGCGACTGGAAGTTCGCCAAGGGCAAGAACCTCTCGTACGAGCCTGTCCAGACCGACCATCAGTACGGCTCGGTCCGCACGCAGACCCTCGTGACCAGCCCCCCCGAGGGCCGCTTCGAGGCCAAGGCCGCCATCTACCAGGCCATCGAGACCGCCCAGCGCGAGATCCTGATCGAGCAGCAGTACCTGTGCGACCAGGGCCTGATGGATCGGCTCTACGACGCGGCGCGGCGCGGGGTCTCGGTCCGGGTGATCGTGCCGGGCAAGTCGAGCCACGGTCTCTTCAAGAATCTCCACTGCATCGCCCTGAACGGCCTGATCAAGGCCGGCGGCCAGGCGCGCCTCTACAACGGGGTGACCGAGTTCGCCCACGTCCACACCAAGTACTTCGGGGTCGACGACAAGTGGGCGATCTTCGGCTCGGTCAACGGCGACACCCGCGCGCTGATCGACAACCAGGAGCTGGACGTGGCGACCACCGATCCGGCGCTCATCCGGGCCCTCAAGACCCGCCTGTTCGAGCCGGACTGGCAAAACTCCTCGGTGACCTACGAGTTCACCGACTCGGACTGGTACAAGGCGCCCTTCGTGAAGCTCTGGCAGATCGTCAACTATTACGTCTGACGCCCCCTCCCGGCCCCCGCTCCTCTCAGGAGCGGGGGCTCTTTTAATTCTTCGTGAAATCTTGATTGAACGGCGCAAACTCGCCGCCGGTGCGGGGATATTAGAGAAAGAACGTCTCTATGAGCCCCGGGAGTCCCCGCATGAACATGTCGAACCTGATCCGCAAGCAGCTCGCCGGTCCCACCGCCTCCAACCGCCTGACCAAGACGGTCGCGGCCAGGGTGGAAGCCGTCCTCGCCAAGCGCATGCCCAAGGTGGCGGGAATGGCGGACGATGCGGTCATGACCCGGCTCATCACCGCCTACAACGTCAAGCACGCGCCGGCAGAGGGCCTCTGGTACCGCATCAAGAAAACGTTCGCCGATCTCTTCTCCAACGTCACCTACTACACCCCTGACGCCCGAGGCGTCACCCAGGAGATGGCCGCGCAGGTCAGGCCCAAGCTCAAGGCGGGCGACATCCTTCTGCGGCGCACCGAGGGCACCTCCGGGAACTTCCTGATCCCCAGCTGGTGGAAGCACGCGGGCGTCTACGTCGGCGACGGCAAGGTGGTGGACGCCGCCTTCAAGGGCGTTCACAAGGGATCGTTCGAGAAGTTCATGACCGACGGCGACGCGGTGATGGTCCTGCGCGCCAAGGACCTCTCGAGCAAGCAGCGCGAGGCGATCGCCCGCTTCGCCAACCTCCAGGTCGGAAAGCCCTACGACTTCGACCTCGACTTCGTCGACCAGGCCCGCATGACCTGCACCGAGCTCGCCAACCACGCCGTCGAGGCGGGGACGGGCCGGGAGGTCGTCGAGAAGAACATGCTGGGCGCCGTGGTCGGGGACGCGTTCAAGAACCGCAACTTCGAGCTGGTCTGGACCAACCGCCCCGACATGGCCTCCCTGCTGGACTAGCGCGAGAGGGAAAGGCCCGTCCTGGAAAGCGAGACGTCGAGGGCCTCGAGGCCCGAGCGCTCCCAAGCCGCCCGCGCGCGAACGAGTCCCTGGCTGCCTGCGAAGAGCGCCACCCCGCAGTCGCCGCCGCCGGCGCCCGAGGACTTCCCTGCGCCCCCCGCGGCCTCGCTGGCCTCGGCGAAGGCAGAGAGGGCAGGCGTCTCGATCGAAACCCCCGAGGCCTCCTGCAGGACCCGGATCGCCTCGCGCGCCGCGAAGAGCGCCCGGACGGCGCCCTGGGCGTCGCGATCGCGCAGGGCCGCCGCCAGGGCGTTGGTCGCCTGCCTGCTCTGGATCAAGAAGCGCGCGTAACCCGGTGATCGACCCGAGCGGGCCCCGGCGACCTCCTTGATGAGTGCCGAGGTCGAGGCGGGCACCCCCGTCCAGCCGATGCCGAGCGCGAGATCGTCGGGCCAGCCCAGGGGCTCGATCCCGAGCAGGGGCCACGCGCCGTCCACCAGCTGGGCGACCGTGTCGCCCGCCGCGCGGCGCTCATTGAGCCAGTCCGGATCGAAGGCCACGTAGCGGATGGCCCCGCCGTAGCTAGCTGCCGCGACGTCCAGGCCGCTCCCGGATCCCTGGGCCTCGTGGTGAGCGAGCGCTGCGAGCTTGAAGACCTGGGCCGCATCCGGCTCAAGGCCGAAGGCCGCGAGCAAGCCGCCCACCAGCGCGACCGATACCGCCGCGCTGCTGCCGAAGCCGTACTTGGCGCCGCCCGTGCTCTCGAGAGCGCCCTCGATTTCAAGCGAGAAGGGCGAGACGTCCAGGCCCCTGTCCCGCAGGTAACCGAGCACCACGTTGACGGCGGTGGCCGCGAACGCCACCCTGGGCGCGGGCCCGGTCTCCGGCACCCAGCGCTCGTCCTCGTAGCGGACCGGAAGATCCGTCAGGCCGAGCGACTCGGAGCTGAAGGAATAGGCACCAGCCGGGCGCACGCGCACGGTGATGCGGGCGTCCACGGCGACGACCACGGCGGGCTCGCCGGGGGAGAGGACGGCGTACTCCCCGGCGAGCACCAGCTTGCCGGGGGCGGAGGCGACGATGGTTCGGATGGTCAAAGCAGGCAGGCTCCAGGTCCGGGCCGGCAGGTGAGGACCTCCTGCACGCCGCTCACCGCGCCGAGCTCTAAGGCGAGGCGTTCGGCGTCGGCAGGAGCGCAGAGGACCTTCACGTTGGGGCCCGCGTCGATGGTGAAGTAGCAGGGCAGACCCTCGGCGCGCAGGGCCATCACCCGGTGCATGAGGGCGACGGTGGCGCTCTGCCAGTAGAGGATGGCCGGCAGGGTCGTGTGCATGGTGGCGTGCATCTTGAGGCAGCTGGCCTCGGCGATGGCGCCGACCCGCGAGAGGTCGCGCGCGGCGATCGCCTCGCGCATGGCGGCAAGGTCCGCCCCCACCGTCTCGACCCAGGCCGGGTACATGGGCGAGGTCTCGACGGTGCGCGTCATTCCCGAGCGGCTCGACACCGACTTGGGACCGGGGGCCAGCACCGCCACCAGCATCCGAACGTCCCAGGCGTCCTGTTCCAGGATCGGCTCGGCGTACGAGTCGGTGCCGTCCTCGCGCTCGCCGCGCTTCCACTCGGCGAAGCCGCCGAAGATCGAGCGGCTCGCGGATCCCGAGCCCTGGCGCGCCAGGATCGAGAGGTCGCGCGGGCCGAGCTCGAGGCCGGCGGCGGCGGTCGAGGCGAGGGCGAGGGCCGCGAAGCCCGAGGCCGACGAGGCGAGCCCCGCCGCGGTGGGGAAGTTGTTCGCGGTGACGATCCTGGCGCGGGGGCTCTCGCCCCAGACGGCGCGCACCCGATCCATGAAAGCCGAGAGCTTGTCGAGGGCCTCGCCCGTGACGGGCGCGCCGTTCATTTCGGCCGCGTCATGGGAGAGGGCGTCGTCCCAGGTGACGGTCGTGGTGGTATGCATCCCGTCGAGGGTCATGGAGATGGAGCCGTTGACGGGCAGGTTCAATGCGGCCTGGCGCTTGCCCCAGTACTTGACCAGCGCGATGTTGGAGCAGGCCCGGGCGGTGGCGGAAGAGGACATGGCTCAGGAAACCTCTCTCAGGCGGTCGGTGTGCCTGAGCTCGTCGATGGTACGGCAGCCGAGGCAGAACATGACCACCTTGAGCTCGGTGACGAAGCGGGAAAGGACCGCCTCGACCGCCGCGCTCGAGGTGGTGGCCGCCTCGAGGAAGGGGTGGGCCGAGGCCGCGAGATCGGCGCCCAGGGCGATGGCCTTGGCCACGTCGAGGCCCGAGCGGATCCCCCCCGACGCCACCAGGGGCGTGCGCGGCAGCTCGCGGCGGCAGAGCCTGAGCGCCTCGCTGGTGGGCAGGCCCCAGTCGCGGAAAACCTCGCCGAGGGTGCGCGCCACGCCGGCCGGGACGCGCAGGCCCTCGATGGCCGCCCACGAGGTGCCGCCGGAACCGGCCACGTCGATGGCGCTGACTCCGGCCTCGACGAGGCGCCGGGCCGTGTCGGGGGCGATGCCGCTGCCGACCTCCTTGGCGAGCACTGGCACGCCCAGCTCGCGGCACACCATCTCGATCTTGGGCAGGAGGCCCTTGAAGTTGGTGTCCCCCTCGGGCTGCACCACCTCCTGCAGGGGATTGAGGTGAAGGTAGAGCGCGTCGGCCCCCACCGAACTCACCAGCTCGCGCAGGGCCGCGACGTCGAAGCCGTAATTGAGCTGCACGGCCCCCACGTTGCCGATGAGGAAGACGTCCGGTGCCACGTCGCGGACCAGGAAGCTCTCGAGGGTCTCCGGGCGCTCGCGGGTGATGCGCTGGGAGCCGAGGCCCATGGGGACGTTCATGCGCTGGGCGGCGATCGCGAGGTTGCGGTTGATGGCCTTGCCGAGCTGCAGGCCGCCCGTCATCGAGGAGATGAGCAAGGGGGCCGCGAATCGGCGGCCGAGGAAGGTGGTCTCGGTGCTGATCTCGGCGAAGTCGATCTCGGGCAGCGCCTGGTGGACGAAGGCGTA
Source organism: Pantanalinema sp. (assembly GCA_036704125.1). Taxonomy (NCBI): domain Bacteria; kingdom Bacillati; phylum Cyanobacteriota; class Cyanophyceae; order Leptolyngbyales; family Leptolyngbyaceae; genus Pantanalinema; species Pantanalinema sp. The sequence goes on from DATNQI010000021.1 coordinate 74,130, forward strand.
GCGATCGAAGCCGGTGCGCACCGAGCGGGCCTGGACGTCCTCTTCCAGGCTGACGCGGATGTGGTCTTCCTTGCGCGCTTCGATGGGGGTCATCGGGGGGTCTCCCTTTCGATCAGGTACTGGGTCGGCCAGGCGCTCACGGCCCCGGCCTCGACCATGGCCGAGGCCACCTCGCCCAGGCGCGAGAGGGGCGCAAGGGCGATCGCGCAGCCTCCTCCGCCCGCCCCGGAGAGCTTCGCGCCGAAGGCGCCGGCAAAAAGGGCCGAGCGGCAGATCGCGTCGAGGCGCGGGGTGCTGACGCCGAGCTGGCCGAGCAGCTGGTGCGCGCGGCTCATTTGAAGGCCGAGCGCCTGGAAGTCGGCGCGCTCGAGCAGCTCGGCGACCATGTCGGCCACCTCGCCGAGCGCGTCCATCGCCGAGCGCGCGGCGGGATCCGCCTCGATCCCCTCCTTGACCAGGGCCACCATGCGGCCCGTGCCGCTCGCCTCGCCCGAATCGGCCACGACCAGGCCGAACGGCTCGGTGATCGCAAGCTCCACCGGGGCGTGGTCGCGCACGAAGCGCACGGGCCCCTCGGCCGCCACCGCCGTCGGATCGAGGCCCGACGAGGTGCCGTGGGCGATCGCCTCGGCCCGGGTCGCGAGCGCGCGCAGGAGCGAGGGCGGGACGGTGCGCCCGTGGAAGGCGAAGGTGGCTCGGATGGCGGCGACGGCGATCGCGGCGCTGCTGCCGAGACCGGCGCCCGCCGGGATGCCGCTGGTCAGCAGGAGCTCGAAGGGGCGCACCTCGGCGCCCAGCCGCGCGATCGCCTCGATCGCGCCGCGCACCGCCTCGGCCGCCGGCTGCAGGGGGCGCACCACGTTCGTGTACGCGGTCCCGTCCAGGTTGAGCCGGGCCGCGAGGTCCGCGTAGCGATCCGAGCGGATCGTCACGCCCGCCGTCGCGGCGCGCGCCTCGGCAACCGCCTGGATGGCGGGGAAGGGCAGGGCGACGGCGGGGTGGCCGTAAACCACCGCATGCTCACCGACCAGGATGACCTTGGCCGGCGCGAGCGCCTTGGCCGTGGCGGCAGGGGCGTTCATCAGAGCGCGCCCTGGGCCTCGTACCGCGCAAGCAGCTCGGCCGCCTTGGCCACCTTGATGTCCTTGGCCTCGACCAGGGCCTGGGCGATCACCTCGACCAGGTCGCCGCGCGCCCCGGCGGTGACCGCCACCGAGCGCGCGTGAAGGGCCATGTGACCCTTCTGGATGCCGACGGTCGCAAGGGCCCTCAGTGCCGCCATGTTCTGGGCGAGACCGACCGCCACGGTCACCTCGGCCAGCTCGCGGGCGGTGCGGACCCGAAGGAACTTGAGGGCGACCTGGGCCATGGGGTGCATCTGGATCGAGCCCCCCACGATGCCCACGGGCATCGGCAGCTCGATCTTGCCGATCAGGTTGCCTGCCTCGTCCTTGGACCAGTGAGCCATGGGGCCGTAGATCCCGTCCTTGGCGGCGTAGGCGTGAGCCCCCGCCTCGATGGCGCGCCAGTCGTTGCCCGTCGCGATCACCACCGCGTCGACTCCGTTCATGACGCCCTTGTTGTTGGTCACCGCGCGGTAGACGTCGGAGGCCGCGAACTCGTAGGCCTTCACGATACCGTCCACGACCTCCGGGCCCGAGAACTCGGGGGTCTCGAGGACCTCGGCGGGGATCTTGCAGGTGGCCCAGGCCATGCAGGTGTCGGTGTAGTTGGAGAGGATGCGCAGGTGGACCTTGCCACCCGTGAGCTGCTCGACCAGGGGCGCGATGCCCTCGACCATCGTGTTGATGGTGTTGGCGCCCATGGCGTCCTGGGTGTCGATCATCAGGTGCAGCACCAGCATGGTGCTGTAGGCCGAGAGGGGGTTGTCGTTGAGGATACGGGCCTCGAGGTCGATGGCGCCGCCGCCGCGCTTGACCATGTTGGGGGAGAAGGCGTTCGCCGCCGAGACGAGGTCTTCCTTGGCCGAAAGCACCGCGTTCCTGGCCGCCCGGAAGTCCTTGCAGCCCACCACCTGGATCTGGCCGATCATCACCCGGCGGGTGCTGCCGGCCCGAAAGCCGCCGCCCTCGCGGACCAGCTTGGCCATGTACGAGCAGGAGGCGACCACCGAGGGCTCCTCGATGGCCATCGGGACGATGTACTCCTTCTCGTTGATCAGGAAGTTGAGGGCGACCCCGATGGGCAGCGAGTAGATGCCGACCGCGTTCTCGACCATCTTGTCGGCCTCGGCCATCTCGAGGGCGCCGTGGGAGCGCAGCGCGTCGATCTCGTCGCGCGTCAGCTCGTAGGTCTCGGCGAGCTTGTCGATGCGCTCATCGACCGAGAGGCGGTAGAAACCGGCGATGCGGGAGCTTTTCATGGCGGAAGTCGCTAGCTTTCTCGAGGGAATGGCGTTCGGGCGGGACACCCAACCTACAACCCAGGCTTATTCTATCATCTACTAGATCTTGAAGACGAAGATCCCGATCAGGAAGACCGCGTAGAAGATCCCCCCGAGCATCAGGGAGAAGGCCGTGAGGCCCTTCTTGCGGGTGACCTCCCAGTACAGGACGGCGGCCGCGACGACGGCGATCGCCGCGCTGAACAGGCTGTCCTTGCCCAGCTCCCAGGGGGTCATCCACAGGCCCACG
>DATNQI010000022.1 GCA_036704125.1 Pantanalinema sp.
ACCCCGGGGCCTACTTCCACGACGGCCGCGAGGTCACGGTGCCCGCGGGCCACGTCTTCGTGATGGGCGACAACCGCAACAACTCGGCCGACAGCCACGTCTGGGGCTTCTTGCCCACCAGGAACATCATCGGCCGCGCGGCCGTCCGCTACTGGCCCCCCTCCCGCGTCGGCCTGCCGGGCTAGCGTCTCTTCGGGCTTCCCGACATGGCGAGACTTCCCTGTGCCTTCGCCCTCTTCCTGGCGCTGAGCTTGCCGGCTTTCGCTCAGGCCCCCTCCGTTCGCATCGGGCTGGCCGAGGCCGTTCCACGCACCACCCTCGCCACCTCGGTCGGCGGGGCCATCGTGGATGCGACCGGTCGGATCCTGGCCCGGACCCGCGCCATGGAGGCGCTGGAGGTCAAGCGAGAGGGCGCGGGGGTCGCCCTGTACGGCTCGATGGGCCGGGTGGCGTCCGATCGCTTGCCGCTGCGCCTGGTGTCGCTGCCTGACGCGGGCGAGGTCGGGCTGGTGTTCGGGGCCGGTCGATGGTACCGCGGCGAGATGGAGCTTCGAGCGACGGGGCATCGGCTCACCCTGGTCAATCACGTCCCCTTGGAGCACTACCTCTACGGGGTGGTGCCGGCCGAGATGAATCCTCGCTGGCCGCTCGAGAGCCTCAAGGCCCAGGCGGTCGCGGCTCGCACCTACGCGCTCGCCAAGCTCGGCCAGTTCGCAAGCCGCGGCTACGACATGAAGCCCACCACCGAGAACCAGGTCTACCGCGGGGCCGGGGTCGAGCGGGTGCCGAGCAACATGGCGGTGGATCAGACGCTCGGTCAGGTGCTCACCCATGGCGGCCGGGTGATCGCGGCCTACTTCCACTCCTCTTCCGGCGGCTTCACCGAGACGGGGGCCGCCGTCTGGGGCGAGCCGCGCCCCTACCTGCAGGCGGTGCCCGACTTCGACCAGCAGAGCCCCCGCTACCTGTGGCAGAAGAACCTCGGGGCCCCCGAGCTCCGGCACGCCCTGGACCGCAAGGGCGTGCGGGTGGGCGAGTTGCTGCGCTTCGAGGTGCTGGAGCGGACCTACTCGGGGCGGGTCAAGCGGGTCAGGGTGGTCGGCACCCAGGGCCAGGCGGACGTCTCGGGCGACGCCGTTCGCCAGGCGGCGGGGCTCTACTCGACCCTCTTCAACGTGCTCGGCTACGGGGGCGGTTCGGGACGCCCCGCGGCCTTCGCCTTCGCGGGGCGGGGCCACGGCCACGGCCTGGGCCTTTCGCAGTGGGGGGCCAAGAGCCTCGGCGAGCGGGGCTACGGCTACGCCCAGATCCTGGCGCACTATTACCCGAACTCGCAGCTGTCTTCCATAACCTCCGAGCCGCGGGCGCTTCTTTCCGAGCCGCGGGCGCTCAGCCAGCCGCAGGCGCTCGCGGGGGGGATCCAGTGACGTTTCCCGCCTGGGCGCACTACCTGGTCTACGCGGCCGAGGCCTGCGCCCTCTACCTGGCCTGGCGGCAGTACAACCGCCTGCGGCCGGGATCGCCCATGCCGCAGAGCTACCTGCTGATCGTGGGAATCCTGCTGGTCTTGCAGCTGTACGGAGAAGCCTGGCGCCGTTGAGGCCAATGAAGAGCGGGGTTCGCGGCCATCAGGCCGCGAACCCCGCTCGGGACCTGGCTAGCGCCCTGCCCCCACCAGGAGCGGCGGCAGGCTCGCTGTCAGGGGGGGGAGTGACCCGGCCGGCCGGGGGCTGTTCGCCTGGGCTTCCTTGAAGAAGGCGATCGATTCGAGCAGGGTCCGGGCCTGCTGTTGCAGCTCGCCGGTCGCCTCGGCGATGAGGCTCGTGGCGCTCGCGGCCTCCTGGGCCGAGCGGTTGATGTCCTCGACCGCCTGGACGACCTGCTCGCTGCCGATGCGCTGCTCGCCGGTGGCCAGGGAGACCTGGTGGGTCATCCGGCTCATGTTGGCGATCGCGAGGATGATCTGCTCCGAGCCCGCAGCCTGCTCCTTGGTGGCCTCCGTGACCTGAACGGTCAGGCCGCTCATGTGGCCGACGGCGCCGATGATCTGCTGGGAGGCGCTGGCCTGCTCCTGGGTCGCCTGTGAGATCTGGTGCATGAGCTGGCCGACCTGCTCGACGGAGGCGACGATGGCCACGAGCGAGCTGCCGGCGCTCTGGGCGAGGCGCATGCCGTCCTGGATGCGCGCGTCGCCCTGCTGGGTGGACGTGATCGCCTGGCCGGTCTCCTGCTGGATCCCCTTGATGAGGGTCGCGATCTCGCCGGTGGCGCGGGCCGAGCGCTCGGCGAGCTTGCGGACCTCGTCGGCGACCACCGCGAAGCCTCGGCCGTGCTCGCCTGCGCGCGCCGCCTCGATGGCGGCGTTGAGGGCCAGGAGGTTGGTCTGCTCCGCGATGTCGTCGATCACCTGGACGATGGCGCCGATCTCGCGCGAGCGCTCGCCCAGGCCCTCGATCGCCGCGACGACCGTTCCCATCACCTGGTTGATCTGGGTCATCCCTTCGATGGTCTGGCTCACGGCCTGCTGCCCGCCCTGGGCGGCCTCGTTCGCCCGGCTTGCGACCTGGTTGGCCTGCGCGACGTTCGAGGCGACCTGCTGGATGTTCGTCATCATCTGCTCGATGCTCGCGGAGGAGTGCGAGACCGAGGCGGCGAGCGTGTCGGAGTTCTTGGCGACCTGCTGGATGGAGGCGGCCATCTCCTCCATCGCCGAGGAGGTCTCTTCCACGTTGCCGGAGAGGGTCTGGGCATTGTTCGCCACCTGGAGGATGCTGGCGGCCATCTCCTCCATCGACGCCGAGGTCTCGGCGGCGCCGGAGGCCTGGACCTGGGCGGACTGGGCCAGCTGCTCGGAGCTGACGCCGATCTGCTGGGCGCTGGCGGCGACGGTGGTGGCGACGGTGCGCACGCTGTCGATGATCCGGCCGAGATTCGCGGTCATTTGCCGGAAGCTCCGGGCCATGTCGCCCAGCTCGTCGCTGGTCGTCACCTCGACCCGCTGGTCGAGGTCGCCGTTGGCGATGCCGTCGGCGGCCGCGGCGATGACCTTGAGGTTGCGGGTGATCTGGCGCGACAGCATGAGCCCGATGGTGAGGGCCGCGAGCAGCACCACGACCAGGACCGCGACGGTGACGCCGAAGGCCGTCGAGAAGTCCGAGGCGGCGCGCTTGCTGGCCGCGGCGCCCCCGTCCAGGTTTATCCGCATCAGCTCGCCGATCCCCTTGTACAGCCCGAAGAAGGCGGGGAGGGCCTTCTCGATGTTCACGCGCTCCGCCTCCTTCATGCGGCCCGAGCTGCGGAGGCCCTGGACCTCGCTGACGTCTGCCTGGAACTTGTCGTAGGAAGCGGCGATCGAGTCGAAGAGCTCGCGCTCGTGTGCGGCACTGGCGGTGATGGTGGGCGCGTAGAGCTTCAGGTGCTTCTCGAACTCGTTCTTGGCCTCTGCCATCTGGGTCTCGACGCCGGGGACCCGGCCCGGATCGCGCTCCAGGAGCAGGCGCAGGTTGGTGCGCTGGATCTCGCTTGCCGAAGCGCGCAGGTTCCCCACGTACGAGGTCGCGACCAGCCAGTTATCGGCCATCTCGCGGGTGGCGCCGTTGACCTTCTGGAGCTGGACGAGCGAGAAGGCGCCCAGGAACAACGCCAAGAGCGCCACTCCCAGGAAGCCTGCGAGCAGTTTCCTGCCGATCGTGAGTCTCATGATTTTGTGAACTCCTTGCCGTGCTGGCGGCCCTGCGTCAGAAGCCTGTGGTCCGTCAGGACTTCCTGGTGCCATTCGGCTACGTTATGTTAGGGTCAGGCCGGTGAACAGGGGCTTTAGTCCTAATTTTTGCCCCAGCGTCCTGGGCTGCCGTCCTCCTGGTAAGATGGAGTCGAGAAGGCGCGAGCGCGCGTGGGGTAACACTTCCTTGAAGCTTTCAGACTACGACTTTCACCTCCCGGAGGAGCGCATCGCGCAGGCCCCAGCGCCCGAGCGCGACCTGAGCCGGCTTCTGGTCGTGCACCGCGACACGGGCGCGCGCGATCACCGCCGCTTCCGGGACATCCTCGACTACCTTTCGCCGGGTGATCTGCTGGTGCTGAACGATACCAAGGTGATCCCCGCGCGCCTCTACGGCACCCGGCAGACCGGCGCGCGGATCGAGGTGCTCCTGCTCGAGGAGACCGAGCGCGATTCCTGGGTGTGCCTGGTGCGCCCGGGGCGCAAGGCGCCGGTGGATACCGTGATCAGCTTCGGCGAGGGCTTCTCGGGCCGGGTCGAGGAGGTGCTGAGCGATGGCAGCCGGGTGATCCGCCTGACGTCAACGGCCGAGCCCACCATGGCTGCGATCGCCCGGTACGGCGAGCTGCCCCTGCCTCCCTACATCCAGGCCAAGGCCGAGGATCCGGGGCGCTACCAGACGGTCTATGCCCGCGAGGAGGGGGCCGTGGCCGCGCCGACCGCCGGCCTGCACTTCACCCCGGCGCTGCTCGAGGCTGCTCGCGCCAAGGGCGTCGAGATCGCGCACGTCACCCTCCACACCGGCATGGGGACCTTCAAGCCGGTGAGCGCCGAGGACCTGACGGCGCACGAGATGCACGCGGAGCGCTACTGCCTGGGTGCCGAGACGGTCGAGGCCGTCGCTCGGACCAAGGCCCGCGGCGGCCGGGTGATCGCGGTCGGGACCACCGCGGTCCGGACCCTGGAGCACTGCGCTTCGAGCGGGGAGCTGAAGGCGGGATCGGGCGAGACCCGCATCTTCATCTACCCGGGGTACCGGTTCAAGGTGGTGGATGCCCTGGTCACCAACTTCCACCTGCCCAAGTCCACCCTCCTGATGCTGGTCTCGGCCTTCGCCGACCAGAAGCGCCCGGGCATGACCGGCGGGCGCGAGCTGATGCTCGAGACCTACGCCGAGGCGATCGCCCTGGACTATCGCTTCTACTCTTTCGGGGACGCGACCCTGATGCTGTAGGCCTCAGGGGCGATCGCCGTCGCGATCGCGCAGGCTGCCCTTGAGGCAGTCGCACTCGGCGCAGCGCGCCACGGAGCTGTTGAAGCGCCCGCACTTGCCGCAGTACCACTCGCTGACGAACGAGCCGGGGCCGGCCAAATCCTGCGCCACCTCGCTCCACTGGAGCGGGCGCGTGCCGGGCGCGCGGCGCCCTCTCGGTTGTTCATGGTTCATCGGCGGTTCCTCGCGGCACGCGGTCGATCGGCTAAAAACTAGCGGCATAAGATTTGCTCTGTTGACGTTCAATCATCATATACACATATCCGATCCGTTCTCTCGGTCCGACGGCGCATCTTCACGAAACATTCGGGCGCTGGCGAGGGGGCCGGGGTGGCCCGCTTGTGCCGCTGGGGAGCGAGGGGTATAATCCAGCCAGGATCTTTGTTTGGAGGAGTAACGAGATGGTGAACCTTTCCCCCGAGGCCACGTCCAAGCTGATGGTGACCGTGACCCCCGAGGCCGCGACCCATATCAAGGAAGCGCTAGGCGCCCAGTCGCGCAGCGATCTCGCGCTGCGCCTCTACATCAAGCCGGGCGGCTGCAACGGCTACGGCTTCGGCATGGGCCTCGACTCCGCCAAGGCCGGCGATCTGACCTTCGACCACGAGGGCATCCCCGTGGTGATCGATCCCCACAGCGCCCCCTACCTCGAGGGTGCCGAGGTCGGCTACCGCGTCGAGGCCATGGGCGGCGGCTTCACCATCACCAGCCCCAACACCACCTCGGGTGGCGGCTGCGGGTCGGGTGGCTGCGGTTGCGGCTCCGCCAAGAGCGAGGAGGCTCCCGCCGCCAAGTCCGGCGGCTGCGGCTCGGGCTGCGGCTGCGGCTAACTCCCGTCACTTCACCGGCGCCCGGCCTGCATCGCCGGGCGCCGCTTTTCGTTGGCCCCCCTCTCTTGGCCCCCCTCTCTTGGCCCCCCGATCTCGCCCTAAGGAGCCCGCCTCATGCTCGTCGTCATGGTCCAGGATGCCCAACCCACCGACGTGGAGCGCGTCATCGCGGTGATCCGCGAGATGGGCTTCGAGGCGCGCCCCATCCCGAGCGAGCGCCGCACGGCCATCGGGGTGGTCGGCAACGACCGCCGCGTCGACTCGAGCACCATCGAGGGTCTGCCCGGCGTGGCCGAGGTGATCCACGTCTCGGCCCCCTACAAGCTCGTCAGCCGCGAGTGGCAGGCCCACGACACGGTCATCACCCTGCCGAACGGGGTGGAAATCGGCGGCTCCGAGATCGTCGTGATGGCGGGGCCCTGCGGGGTGGAGAGCGAGAGCCAGCTGATGGAGACGGCCGAGGCCGTGGCCAAGGCAGGGGCTCGCGTCCTGCGCGGCGGCGCCTTCAAGCCGCGCACCAGCCCCTACTCCTTCCAGGGCATGGGCCTCGAGGGCCTCAGGCTGCTCGCCAAGGCGCGCGACGCTTACGGCCTGGCCGTCATCACCGAGGCGATCGACCCCGAGAGCCTGGACCTGGTGGAGGAGTACGCCGACATCATCCAGCTCGGCGCCCGCAACATGCAGAACTTCGCGCTGCTCAAGCGGGCCGGCCGCGCCAGGAAGCCCGTCATGCTCAAGCGCGGGCCGTCGGCCACCCTCAAGGAGTGGCTGCTCGCCGCCGAGTACATCCTCGCCGAGGGCAACCCCCAGGTGATCATGTGCGAGCGCGGGGTGCGCAGCTTCGAGGACTACACCCGCAACACCTTCGACCTCAACGCCATCCCGGTCATCAAGCAGCTCTCGCACCTGCCGGTGGTGGGCGACCCCTCGCACGGCACCGGCCGCCGCGAGCTGGTCGGGCCGGTCTCGCGCGGGGCGATCGCGGCGGGAGCCGACGGCGTCATCGTCGAGGTCCACCGCAACCCGGTCGAGGCCAAGAGCGACGGGATGCAGAGCCTCTATCCGAAGCAGTTCGAGGAGCTGATGGCGGGCCTGCGCGCCACCGCCCAGGGGCTCGGCCGCGCCCTCTGATTCATCCCGGCAAATGACCCCGTCCCGCAAGGGGCGGGGTCATTTGCCGACGAAGATCCGGCTGGGGAAAGGGGTCCTGGGGCCCACCAGCTTGGCGTAGGTGGTCTGGTCGATCATCTGGCCCGTGACGATCGCGCCGTCCCTGACGGTCAGGGCGATCGCCCGGCTCGGGCCGAGGCGGGCGATGAACAGGAGGCCGCCCGTCCCCAGCCAGATCTGGGTGGGCCGCTGGATGGCCAGGGCCACCTGATCCAGGCTCACGTCGGGCAGCTCGGTGTAGACCCGGATCCAGCCCTGGCCTGTGGGCCCCGCCGAGCCGTCCTTGAGCACGATCTCGTCGCCCAGCGCGCTGACGGGCGGCTTGTACCGCGCGATCACCCGCTCGCCCGGAGGCGCAGGGGTGGGCTCCGGGGTGGGCGCGGGCGTGGGTGGCACGATGGGGACGGCTTCCTTCAGGTCGATCCGGACGGAGGACTGGCGGTAGGGGGCGGCGGCCTCGCCCACGATCAGGGTTGCCTCGGTGGCCTCCTCGTCGATGGGAAACACGAGGGTCGCCTTGAGGGTCACCCCGCCTCCGGTCGGCAGGAAGTGGGTGGTGCGGTCGGGGGCGGCACCCTTTGCGGGGGGCGCCGGCACGAACATGACGCTGCCCTCCGAGCCGGGCTCCAGGTGGATGAAGAGGCGCCTGGCGCCGATCCGGTTGTCGATCGCAAGGGTGAGGCGCACGTTGCGCTTGCTGCGGGCGACCTCGCCGAGCTGCACGCCGAAGTCCTCGATGGCGCTGGCCTGCGGAGCGGCCGCGGTCGGCATCGGGCTGGGGGTGGCCAGGGCGCTCGCGAGCATGAGCGCCAGTGACAGCTGCGGGAACACGCCTATCCTCCAAGTCGGGTCTTACTCTATTTACCCGAGCCAGCGTCTCTCGTCGAGGGGCCAGCTTGTGCTAGCATGACCGCATGCAGAATTTTCGAGCCTTCGCCGAGTCCCTCGCCACGGGTGCCGGAAGCATCCTGCGCGAGCACCACGGTAAACGTCACCACATCGAGTACAAGGGTGAGATCGACCTGGTCACCGAGGTCGATCGCGCTTCCGAGGCCTACATGCGCGCTCGCCTGGCCGAGACCTTCCCGGATCACGAGATCCTGGGCGAGGAGGAAGGCCTGAAGACCTCGGGCTCGGCCTATCGCTGGCTGCTGGACCCGGTGGACGGCACCACCAACTACGCCCACGGCTTCCCCTACTACTGCGTCTCGGTCGGCCTGGAGCACGAGGGCCGGATCATCGCGGGGGCGGTCTACAACCCGATCCTGCAGGAGCTGTTCAGCGCGGCGCTCGGAGAGGGCGCCACCCTCAACGGCGCGCCGATCAGGGTTTCCGAGGTCTCCGAGCTGCGGCGATCCCTCTTGACCACGGGTTTCCCCTACCACGTCATCCAGGAGGGGAGCAACTTGCCCATGTTCACCCGCTTCCTCTATCGCTGCCAGGCGGTGAGGCGGGCGGGCTCGGCGGCCCTCGACCTGTGCCACGTGGCCTGCGGCCGTTACGACGGCTTCTGGGAGCCTGGCCTTTCGGCCTGGGACGTGGCGGCGGGCTCGCTGATCGTCCAGGAGGCGGGCGGCCGCATGAGCGATTACCGGGGCAACCCCTTCGACTCCTACGCCAAGGAGCTGCTCGCCTCCAACGGCCTGCTGCACGAGGCCATGCAGGCGGTCCTCACCGAGGATATCCCCGACTGAAGCGGAGGTTTGCCATGAAACGCGCTTTGGCCCTCACCCTGATGGCGGCGACCCTGTCGACGACGGGGGTGGCGCCCTTTGCCGCGCCCGCTCTCGCCCTCCCCTTCGCCATGGATTCCGAGACGCAGGTCCGCCAGGCCTTCGAGACGACCATGCAGGAGTATCGCCAGGCCCTCGCCGAGGGGGCGGGGCCCGACTGGCAGACGTATTTCGATCGCTTCGAGGCCTTCCGGGGCAGGCTCAAGGGCAAGGCCTGGGAGCGTCGCCTGGAAGCCGTCCTCGTGGACTGCGCCGCCCGCGCGGGCTCGCCGGTCGAGGGGCGTGGCGTCCTCGACGCCGACGCGCCCGACTGGCTGCTCTTGGCCGGGGGGCGCGCGCTGTCGATGGCGGCGCCCGCCGAGGCCCGCGAGGCCTATGGCCGCTTGATCGAGGGCTTCCCCAAGAGCCCGCTCGTCGGCGAGGCGCGAATGGCCCTGGGTGAGCTGCTCTTGCCGGAGGATCCCTCGGCCGCGGCGCGCCACCTCACCCCGCTCGCTCAGAGCGGGGCCTCGGAACCGCTCGCCGAGCGTGCGCTCTTCCTGCTCGGGACCCAGGGCCCCGAGCAAGAGCGACTGTCGCGCCTGCGCGAGCACCGCGCGCGCTACCCGAAGGCCGCCAACCGCTTCGCGGTGGCCCGGGCCATGGCCGGGCTCGACGGCCTGAGCGCGGCCGAGCGCCTGGATCTTTCGGGCACCCTGCTGGAGGCGGCCGAGTACGGTCCCGCCGAGCGCCTGCTCAAGGGCCTCGATTCGGGGCTCGCGACCTTCCGCCGGGGGCGCGCCGCCTGGCGCCAGGGCGACTACGATCGCGGCGTGGCCCTGCTCAAGAAGGCCATGAGGCTCGATCCGTCGCTCAGGCCTCGTGCCCTGGTGACCCTCGGTCAGCTCGAGGAGAAGCGCAAGCGCCGTCCCCAGGCGATCGCCTACTACCGTCAGGCCGCGCAGGACAAGGGCGATGCCGGCCTCGACGCCTTCGTTCGCTGGAGCGCCCTGTACCGCCGGGTGGACGACGAGCAGAACGCCCGGGTCGTCGATTCAGGCCTGATCCAGGCCTTCCCCCGCTCCGAGGAGGCGACCGAGGCGCGGTGGCGCTTCCTGTGGCGGGCCTACCAGGCCAAGCGCTACGGCGAGGCCAAGCTGTGGGCGAAGCGGATGGGCGACGCCGTGCTGGTCAAGGTGCAGGGCCCCTCGGGCCTGTACTGGCTCGGGCGGCTCGCCGAGCGCGAGGGGGACCGCGCCGAGGCGCGCGCGAGCTACCAGCGCGTCCTGTCCAAGAACCCGCGCTCGTACTACGCCTGGCGCGCGCGCTTTCGCCTGGCGGCCCTGGACCGGGGCGAGGCCGATCCCGGCTTCTCGGTGCGCCCGGTCGAGGTCTCGCCTCGCGCCGAGGACCTGACGCCTCTCTTCGAGGCCAAGCCCCAGGGCGACTACCTGCGTCAGCTCGCCGCCTTCCCTGCTCCGGTAAGAGAGCTGGCCTACCTGGGCCAGGTGGACCCGGCGCTGCGGCACGCGCAGCGCACGGGGGCCTCGGACGACCTGAAGGCGTGGCTCTCCCTGCAGGGCGGGCGCTACTCCAGGGCGATCGTCTTCTCGGAGGGCACCGACCCCTACCTGAGCTATCCGCTGGGCTACTATCCGCTGGTCAAGGCCGCGGCGGAGCCGCAGGGGATCGATCCGCTTCTTCTGACCTCGCTGGTCAAGCAGGAGAGCCTCTTCGACCCGCAGGCGCGCTCGTGGGTGGGGGCCCTGGGCCTGAGCCAGCTGATGCCGGGCACCGCCGAGTGGGTCGGCAAGAAGGTGCCGGGCCCCGTCCGGAAGCTGACGGACCCCTTCTGGAACCTCAAGCTGGGGGCCTACTACCTGGGGTGGGTTCAGAAGCGGCTGTCGGACCAGCCGGTCTTCGCGGTGGCGGCCTACAACGCGGGCCCCAACGCGGTCAAGAAGTGGATCGACGCCAACGGCCAGGAGGACGTGGACGTGTGGGTCGAGCTGATCCCCTTCCCGGAAACCCGGCACTACGTCAAGAAGGTCTTCTCGAACTACTGGACCTACCGGGCGCTGTACGGCAAGTAGCAAAAAGGGGGGCGGCCGAAAGGCC
>DATNQI010000023.1 GCA_036704125.1 Pantanalinema sp.
AACATACCGACCGGTATAGTACCATTCGACCCATGGATGCTCGCACCCTGGTCCTCGAATCGGCCCTGCGCCTCTTCTCCGAACGCGGCTACGACGCGGTCGGGGTGCAGGAGATCGTGGAGGGCGCGGGCGTCACCAAGCCGACGCTCTACCACCACTTCAAGAGCAAGCAGGGCCTCTTCGAGACCCTGCTCGACGAGCGCCTGCGTCCCCTCGACGAGGCCCTTTTGGCCGCCTGCGACTACCAGGGCGACCTGCCCTTGACCCTCGAGCGGATCGTGACGGTCTACCTCGACTTCGCCACGCGCGAGCGCGCCTTCTACCAGCTGCTGCTCTCAACCTACTACGCCCCCTTCGACAACGCGGTCCACAAGGCCGCCGCCTCGCGGCTGCAGAGGCACTTCGCCCTGGTCGAGGACGTGTTCGTGCGCGCGGTGAGAGGCCACGGCAACCTGCGCGGCAAGCAGCAGCGGCTCGGCGTCTCCCTGCTCGGCCTCATCAACAGCTTCCTGCCCCTGGTCTGGGGAGGCCAGGAGCGCAACGACGGCCCGCTCGTTCATGGCATCGTGAAGCAGTTCAGCTACGGCATCTACGCCTAAAAAATTTTGCAAGCACCCTATACCGAACGGTAGGTACATCGCCCCTGGAGGACCCCATGCACTGGTCGACCGACGCCTTCATCTATCACCTCTATCCCCTGGGCTGCCTGGGGGCGCCTGGCCGCAACGACTTCGCCTCGCCCCCGATCGAGCGACTCGACGCGCTGCACGACTGGATCGATCCGCTCCTGGAGCTCGGAATCGACACCCTGTTCCTCGGCCCCGTCTTCGAATCGACCGCCCACGGCTACGACACCGCGGACTACTTTCGCGTCGACCGCCGGCTCGGGACGGCAGACGGCCTCGCGCGCCTGAGCCGGGCCCTGCACGAGAAGGGGATCCGGCTGGTGCTGGACGCGGTGCTCAACCACGTGGGCCGGGACTTCTGGGCCTTCAAGGACGTCAGGGAGAAGGGGCAGGCCTCCGCCTACCGCGACTGGTTCCACCTGGACTTCTCGCGCGCGAGCCCCTGCGGCGATCCGTTCGCTTACGAGGGCTGGAACGCTCACTACGACCTGGTCAAGCTGAACGTCTCACACCCCGAGGTGCGGCGGCACCTGTTCGAGGCGGTGACGGCATGGATCACGGCCTTCGACCTGGACGGGCTCCGGCTGGATGCGGCCGACGTGCTCGATCGCAGTTTCCAGCGGGACCTTGCGCGCCACTGCCGCGCCCTCAAGCCCGGCTTCTGGCTCAAGGGCGAGGTGATCCACGGGGACTACCGGCACTGGATCGCCGAGGCGGAGCTCGATTCGGTGACCAACTACGAGGTCTACAAGGGCCTCTACTCCAGCCACAACGACCGCAACTACTTCGAGCTCGCCCACTCGCTCGAGCGGCAGTTCGGCCAGCGGGGCATCTACCGGGACCTCTCGCTCTACACCTTCGCCGACAACCACGACGTGGCGCGGATCGCAAGCCAGCTGCGCGACCCCGCCCACCTCTACCCCCTCCACCTGCTGCTGATGACCGTCCCGGGTATCCCTTCGATCTACTACGGCAGCGAGTGGGGGATCGAGGGAAAGAAGGGCGCGAGCAGCGATGCGGCCCTGCGGCCCGCGCTCGCGCCGGCACGCTCGCGCGAGCAGGCGCCCTACCCGGCGCTCCACGCGACGCTCAAGCGCCTCTCCGCCTTGCGCCGAGGCTATCCGGCGCTGCGGCACGGCGGCTACCGAGCGCTCCACGTGGCTCACGAACAAGTCGCATTCGCCCGCTCGGGGCCCATGGGCCACGCCCTGGTGGCCGTGAACGCGCAGAGCGAGACGCGGCGGATCGAGGTGGATCTTCCCGCCGCCATGGCAGAGCGCTGGGTGGACGTGCTGAACCGGCAATCCTTCGATTGTCCCGGTGGGCGTCTGGAGCTGCCGCTCGATGCTTGCTGGGGGCGCATCCTCGTGCCGCGGGGCGACGTGAAACACGAGGGAATAAATTAGGGCAGCCCCCCTGTTGCCACCCTCCAGGGGCCGCGATAGAGTAGCCCCATCCTCCAGAAAGGGTCTCGGTTCCGAGCCCGGCCTCGGCCGGATACCAGGATCGGGACTCGGCGGACCTCTCGCCACCAGGGTGAAAGTCCTGAACGGGAGCCCCACCCTCCGCAATAGGAGATAATGGACTTTTCATCGCCCGGAGACGTCGCCGTCTCCGGGCGGTGGTTTTTTCAGGAGGGCGCACCATGGCGGATCGGGTCCTCATCGCGGGGGCGGGGCCAGTGGGCCTCTCGCTCGCCCTCGGCCTCTCCCACCACGGGATCCCCTCGATCGTCCTCGAGGAGGACGAGGGCCTCAGCACCCAGTCCAAGGCCCTGGGGTGCCACGCCCGCACCCTCGAGATCCTCCGGGCCTGGGGCGTGCGCGATCGCTTCCTGGCGGCGGGGACCTTCCTCTCCCGGATCGCGCTCTGGACGCCGGGCCGCCCCACCCCGCAGGCGACGGTCGATCTCTCGATCCTCTCGGCCCTCACGAGCGATCCGGGCCTCCTCGTCCTCGCCCAGGACCGGACCGAGGCGCTCCTGCTCGAGCGCCTCGGTGAGCTTGGCCTCGCCGACGTGCGCTTCGGTGCGAAGCTGACGGGCTTTCGGCAGGACGCCTCCGGGGTGATCGCGACCGTCGTGCCGAGAGAAGGGGACTCCTACGAGGTCGCAGGCGACTACCTGGTCGGCTGCGACGGGCCGCACAGCACGGTGCGCGAACGCCTGGGATGGCACCTGGAGGGCAAGACCTACCCGACCCGGCTCATGCTCGCGGACCTGCGGCTGGGCGATGCGCGCAACGCGCTGCCCTGGCCGCGCTTCGAGACGATCGACGGTCGTCTGGTCGCGGGCCTGCGCTTCGCGCCAGATCGCTGGCGCCTCATCGGCACCCTCGCCCCCGACGAGTCCGAGGCAACAGCCGTCTCCCCCGCGGCCCTCCAGGAACGGATCGAGGCGATCTTCGGCCCCGGCGAGGCCGAGGTGTTCTGGGCGAGCGTCTTCCACATCCACTGCCGCACCAGCCCCCACTTCAGGCTGGGCCGCGTGCTCATCGCGGGCGACGCGGCCCACCTCAACAGCCCGGTCGGCGGCCAGGGGATGAACAGCGGGATCATGGACGCCCACAACCTCGCATGGAAGCTCGCGCGCGCCCTGCGAGGGGGAGACGCGGAGGCCCTGCTCGCCTCGTACGAGGCCGAGCGGCGCTCGGAGGTGGTGTCCACCGTGGACCGCTACACCGACCGCCTGACCCGCCTGCTCCTCTTGCCCGGCGCGGCCGCGCGCGCGCGCATCGCCCGCGCCCTGCGCGTGCTCCTCGGGCTGCCCTCGGTCATCCGCGCCCTCGGCCCCAAGGCCACCATGCTCGACGTGCGCTACGAGAGCTCTCCGCTGATCAGCGGGCAAGGGGCCTGGCTCGGCGCGAGGGCGCCCGACGGCGAGCTGCGAGACGTGAAGGGCCAGGGGAGCCGGCTGATCGATCTCGTCGCGCGCGAGGCCGCGCTGCTGCTCTTCGACGATGGGCGCCTGCCCGGATGGGAAACCGAAGCCGTCGCCGGGCTCCTGGCCGACATCCCCGGTCTGCGCATCGTGCGGATCGTGCCGAGCACGTGCGAAGCAGGCCCGCTCGACTACCGGGACGCGACGGGCGCGCTGTGGCGGGCGTGGCGCGCCAGGGGCGCAGACGCCGCCCTGGTCCGGCCCGACGGGCACGTGGGCTGGCGCGAGGCGCGCCCCACCCCCCGGGCCATGCAGGCGGGCGTCGCCCGCGCCCTCGGCACGAAGCTTCCGATCGGCCTGACGGTCCAGTTCGCGCCCGAGGGAGCGCGGGCGCCGCGCCTCTGGTGATCACCTAAGCTTCACCGACTCTTAAGACAAGCTATCCCCGATCTTCACGATAACGAATCCAGCACCCTCGTCGCACCGCTCTTGCCTGATCGGAGGATTCGCCTTGAAGCTTCGCACCACCCGTCTTTCCCTGGCCCTCGGCGCTCTCGCCTCCATCGTGCTTGCCGGCTGCGGCGTCCCCGACACCGGCAGCGCCATCCGCAGCGGCGGCCAGACCGTCGCCCTGAGCAACGTCTACTCGGTGGGCGGCCAGGCCCAGCTGATCGTCAAGCGCAAGAGCGACAACGCCGCCGCGCTGAGGATCAGCGGCGTCAAGCGCCTGCGCCTCACCCAGATGCCCGGCGTCGAGGTCGACGCGGTGACCGACGGCGACGTGGAGCGCGCCATCCAGCGCGTCGAGGCCGATCCCTCGGTCGAGTACGTCGAGCCCAACTTCCGCATGATCATCCCCAAGACCCTCGAGGATGCGGCCGAGGCCTCGCGCAACCGCGCCGCGGACCCCAACTTCCAGGGCTCCTACGGCCCCAAGCTGATCCGCGCGCTGGACGCCCACGCCAGGACCACCGGCGAGGGCCAGGTCATCGCCGTGGTGGACACCGGCCTCGATCTCACCCACCCCGACTTCGCCGGCAAGCTCGTCGCCGGCGTCAACACCGCCGAGCCCGGCAAGACGGCCGCGGACGACCAGGGCCACGGCACCAACTGCGCCGGCATCGCCGGCAGCAAGAAGAACGACCAGCAGGGCTACATCGGCGTGGCCCCCGGCGCCAAGCTGATGCCCATCAAGGTGCTGGGCGCCGACGGCTCGGGCTCCGACGCCTCGGTCGCCGAGGGCATCCGCTGGGCCGCCGACCACGGCGCCACGGTCATCAGCCTGAGCCTGGGCGGCCCGGGCGCGACCAAGACCGGCGCCGAGGCCGTCAAGTACGCCCTGAGCAAGGGCGCGGTGGTCGTCGCCGCCATGGGCAACAACGGCACCGGCGCCGAGAGCTACCCGGCGGCCTACCCCGGCGTCATCTCGGTCGGCGCCACCGACATCAACGACAAGGTCACGAGCTTCTCCCAGTACGGCAAGTGGATCTCGGTGACCGCCCCCGGCTACAGCATCCTCAACAGCTTCCCCACCTACCGCGTCTCCGGGCTGACCCAGTACGAGAAGAACAAGGCCGGCATGGAGAAGTACGGGATGAAGATGGCCCTCGGCTACTGCTACATGACCGGCACCTCCCAGGCCACCCCTCACGTCGCGGGCCTCGCCGCCCTGGTGCGCGCCGCCAACCCCGGCCTCTCCCCCGCCCAGATCAAGGCCAAGATCGAGGGGGCCTCGGCCCACACCGCCGGCATGTCGGGCGCCTTCGACATCCACTACGGCTACGGCCGCGTCGACGCCCTCAAGTCGCTCTAAACCCAACGCCCGAGGGGGGGAAGCCGGATGGCTTCCCCCCCTTTCTCGTGCCCGGGACCTAACAGATAGTGGTGAAGCGAAACGTCTGGCCGGAAGGAAACCCCACTGTTTGAGGCGAAGCCGAGTTTGGGGCTTCCTGGAAGCAAGGCGTTGAGCGAAACCACGTTCCGCTCAGAAGTAGCGCAGCGCCTTGAAGGTGATGGTCAGCACCAGGGCGATCGCTATCATCAGGCCGAGGGCGAACTCGTAGCCCCACTTCCACGAGAGCTCCGGCATGTGCGGGAAGTTCATGCCGTAGATGCCCGCCACCAGGGTGACGCTCATCAGGACCGCCGAGATGGAGGTCAGGCGCTTCATGGTGTCGTTGGTGCGGTTGGCGATGACCGACAGGTAGGCATCGATCGCCCCCGACACCAGGTCGCGGTAGGTGTCGATGGAGTCCGCCACGCGGATCAGGTGATCGTAGACGTCCTGCAGGTAGACCGCGGTCCCGGGCGCGATCAGGTGGCTCTCGCGTCGCAGCAGCAGGAGGCACACGTCGCGGGTCGGCGCCACGACCTTGCGCATGAGCAGCAGGTCCTTCTTGAGGGTGAAGATCCGGGTGATCACCGACTGCTCGAAGCGCTCGAACAGCATCTCCTCGAAGGCCTCGAGCTGCTCCTCCATCTTGTCGACCACCGGGAAGTACTCATCGACGACCGTGTCGAGCAGCAGGTAGAGCAGGTAGCTCGCGCCGCCGCCGGCGGACTCGGCGGACTCCTGCCAGCGCGTGCGCACCTCGTCGAGGGCCGGCATCGGCGCCTTGTGGGCCGTCACCAGGTAGCCCTCGCCGATGAAGAGGTCGATCTCCTCGGTCGTCAGCCGCGCCCGCGCGGGGTCGAAGCTGGCCGAGTAGAAGTCGAGGAAGGCGTAGCCGTCGTAGTGGTCGAGCTTGGGGCGCTGGCCGCTCTGGAGGCAGTCCTCGAGGGCGAGCGGGTGAAAGCCGAAGCAGCCCTTCAGCCACTCCACGTCGGCGCGGTCCGTCCCCTCCAGGTCGATCCAGAGGACCCCCTTCGCGCGGGGGCAGACCTCGAAGGCGGGCACGTCAAGGACCCTGAGGGTGTCGGGATCCAGGTACAGCGCGTGCTTGAGCATGGTGCCCTACTGGGGACCGGTGTGGTCCAGCAGCTCGATCTCGTAGCCGTCCGGGTCCTCGATGAAGGCCATCCAGCCGGAGCCTATCCGGTGCGGCTCCTCGGTGATCTTGATGCCGCGCGCGCGCATGGCCTCGACCGTCTCAAGGACCGAGTCGACCAGGAAGGCGATGTGGAAGATGTCCTCGGCGAGCGAGAAGTCGGGATCCCAGGGCAGGTAAGCGAGCTCCAGCTCGGGCCCGCCGCCGGGCAGGTGCATGTGGGCGAGCCGGGAGCCCCGGCCCGTGGTCTGCCGCGCGCGGACCTCGAAGCCGAAGTTGGCCTCGTAGAAGGCGATGGCGCGCTCCAGGTCGCGCACCTTGAGGCGGGTGTGCAGGAACTTCATGCGAACCTCCGGTTCATGCTCCCCCGCCCCCCGGTGGGGCGGGGAAATAAGAGAAAAGGCCCCTCTTGCGAGGGGCCCCTAGAGCGGATGAAGAGATTCGAACTCTCGACCCCCTCCTTGGCAAGGAGGTGTTCTACCACTGAACTACATCCGCGGGAAAATGAAATTTTTGAGAGCGGATGAAGAGATTCGAACTCTCGACCCCCTCCTTGGCAAGGAGGTGTTCTACCACTGAACTACATCCGCTTGGAACAAGATCCACTATATCGCCTCCCGAGGGCCCGGTCAATCCCTTGGTGACGAAAAATTTGGCCTGTTCTTAATATGCGCTTCGAAAGGTCCGCCACACCGGCTCGCCGGGGGGCTTCCAGGGTCCGCAAGGGGCGTCGCGGTGCTATAATTGAGGGATTGAATTCGACCGAAGGTGAGGACCATGCTCGAAAAGATCCAGATCGACAAGCTCCATGAAGTGGAGCGCACCTACCACGACCTCGGCGAGCGCCTGAGCGACCCCGCGGTGCTCTCCGACCAGGAGCAGCTGCGCAAGTACGCCAAGGCCCGCTCCGACATGGAGGTCACCGTCGAGTTCTTCCACGCCTGGCAGGCGGCCACCCAGCAGCTCGCCGACGCGCAGGCCATGCGCAAGGGCGAGAGCGATCCCGAGCTGCGCGAGCTGATCGAGGCCGAGATCGAGGAGCTCGCCCCCCAGATCGAGGAGCTGGAGCGCAAGCTCACCCTCCAGCTCTTGCCCCGGGACCCCAACGACGACAAGAACATCATCATCGAGCTGCGCGGGGGCGCGGGCGGCGACGAGGCCAACCTCTTCGCGGGCGACCTGCTGCGAATGTACACCCGCTACGCCGACAGCCGCGGCTGGAAGGTCGAGGTCATGGACCTCCAGGAGCAGGACCTGGGCGGCATCAAGGAGGCGTCGCTGCTGATCAAGGGCGACGGCGTCTACTCGCGAATGAAGTGGGAATCGGGCGTTCACCGCGTCCAGCGCGTGCCCGCCACCGAGGCCCAGGGCCGGATCCACACCTCGACCGCGACCGTGGCCGTGCTGCCCGAGGCCGAGGCGGTGGACATCGAGATCAACAACGCCGACCTGCGCTGGGACACCTTCCGGTCGGGCGGCGCCGGCGGCCAGAACGTCAACAAGGTCGAATCGGGCGTCCGAGTCACCCACGTCCCCACCGGCCTCGCGGTCGCCTGCACCGTCGAGCGATCGCAGCTCCAGAACAAGGCCCGCGCCCTCGAGCTTCTGCGCACGCGCCTCTTGGACGCCAAGGTCCAGGCCGCCGAGTCGGCCTACGCCTCCGAGCGCAAGAGCCAGGTCGGGACCGGCGATCGCTCCGAGCGCATCCGCACCTACAACTTCCCCGAGAACCGCGTGAGCGACCACCGCATCAAGCTGACCCTCAACAAGCTCGATCGCATCCTGAACGGCGACCTGGACGAGGTGATCGATGCCCTGATCTCGGCCGACCAGTCCGAGAAGCTCGCCCAGCTCACGGCCCA